>JADGDF010000030.1:14266-33448 GCA_016745055.1 Thiotrichaceae bacterium
GGCATGGGCGGCATGTATGGTATGCGCGGCATGGGCGGCATGTACGGTATGCGTGGCATGGGCGGCATGTATGGTATGCGCGGCATGGGCGGCATGTACGGTATGCGTGGCATGGGCGGCATGTATGGTATGCGCGGCATGGGCGGCATGTACGGTATGCGTGGCATGGGCGGCATGGGCATGTACGGCATGGGCATGGGCGGCATGGGCGGCATGTATGGTATGCGCGGCATGGGCGGCATGTATGGTATGCGCGGCATGGGCGGCATGTATGGTATGCGCGGCATGGGCGGCATGTATGGTATGCGCGGCATGAACATGTACGGCTGGTAAGAGTAGTAATTTAGTTCCACTAATATTTTTAGTCAACGTTAAAGGGTGCAACGACCCTCAAAAACAAAACTAAGTGGAATTATACCAATCAGGGTAGCACTTTATTCTTTGCGCAAAGGTTAAGAGAGGATTTCCTCTCCGTAAAGTCTGAAAGTGTTGCCCTGAGTGCTTTTTGGGTAACCAGTAACAATGTATGGCTTATAAAATTAAAGGCTAGACAGAATTAGGGGTTGATTTCTAATAAAGTTTAAGCTTTAATGTAAAAGTTTTTTGTTTTGGAGTTGTCAAAGAGTGCATCTTGTGCTTTTTTAGCCTAAAGGTGCAAGGATGCATTGTTTTGTGTGTTTCATTTTTGGGTAATAAAGGAGTCGTCCATAATGCTATACAAGGCTTGTATTAGGCATGCACTTTTTGTGATGCTTTTTTTCTGCTTACCTCTAACGGCAATAGCAGAAAACTTGGATTATGAGCGTGCTCGCTGGCATCCGCTCCATTTTAAACCAAGCATCGATACAGCAAAAGATGAACAGTGTTTAGAATGTCACCAAGAAATTTTGGACCATAAAGTCTTACCTCAGTCTCAAGCAGGGGTAAAGACAGAAGATACCCTAGCATGGTATCAAACGCTTAGTGCTTATGAAGGTGAACAAGAAACCTTCCACCGCCGTCACCTAGTGACTCCCCTCGCTAAAAAATTAATGAATCTTAACTGTAATTTCTGTCATCAAGGCAACGATCCACGAGAAGAAGCCTTTTTACCAGATACAGCCGGAGATGGGAGTTTCACTTTACGTAAAGTAGTTAACCCAGAAACCACTTGTCTCAAGTGCCATGGTCAATTCAACTATGAAATTATGACCTTACCTGGCCCATGGAGTGAAGTCGGTGAAATGATGGGTAATGACTGTGTCTCTTGCCACGCAGCTTTCCGTACTAGTCGCCACCAAGTCTCTTATTTGAATGCTGATGCTATTGAAGAAGCCGGTAAGAAAAATGGTGATGTGTGTTATGGCTGTCACGGTGGCAGATCATGGTACCGCATTTCTTATCCCTATCCGCGTAATGCTTGGGAAGGTCAGCCTGCTGATGTACCAGATTGGGCAAAAGATCGTCCAACCCAATCCGAAGAACGTTTCCGTTTGTCAAAAACTGAAGAAGCTGCTCAGCCTGAAGCTGATGCACCATAAATAGTGTGATTAAGGAAATCAGTTTAATTAACCACGTTAAGTGGAGGAAGGTTTGAATGAGTAATACGAGTAATTTGAAACTGCTAACGTCCAGTCTAAAAATGACTCGGCGGGGCTTTTTAAAAACAACAGCAGGTTCTGCACTCGTAGGCGCGTTAGTCACAAAAAATCGCGAAGCGAAAGCGTTTGCCTACGAACCTTATTTTACGGATGATCAACTAACAACTGTTGTGACAAGTTGTGCTCACAACTGTGGTTCTCGCCATATGTTAGTTGCTCATAAAAAAGGGGATGTCATCGTTCGGCTTTCTTCAGATGACGGCTCTTATCAAGGCGACCCCTTTGGTACTGACACCATAGAAAAACCCCAATTACGGGCTTGTTTGCGTGGTCGTACCTACCGGATGCGTGTTTACTCTCCAGAACGTTTACTTTACCCCATGATTCGAGTGGGTGCACGCGGAGAAGGTAAATTTAGACGTGCAAGTTGGGACGAAGCATTAGATTTTGTTGCGCAAAAAATGACTTACATTCGCGATATGTATGGCAATGCTTCTATTTTGGATCAAAGTTATGCTGGCGCTTCTTGGAGTGCTTTTCATAAGTCTGACCAAATTTCAGGTTTATTAGCCCGTTTCTTAGGCATTTTTGGTAGTCGTGTCTGTTCCTGGTCGGTTCCTTCTTATCAAGGAACAGTAGAAAGTTCCATTGAAACTTTTGGTACCACAGGTGATGGTTGTGAAGATGATGCGTTTATGCACTCCAAACTGATCATCATGTGGGGTTGGAATCCAGCCTACACTTTCCACGGTGGTAATACCTTCTATTACATGCGTTTAGCTAAACAACGTGGCTGTAAGTTTGTCTTGGTTGATCCACAATACACTGACTCAGCGTCTGCCTATGATGCTGAGTGGATTCCGATTCGTCCAAACACTGATGCCGCCATGTTGGCAGGGATGTGTCATTACGTCTTTGCAAACAACTTACAAGATCAAGAGTTCATTAATTTGTTTGCACAAGGGGTGGATGCTGGCACCATGCCTATGTGGGCTTGGGGACAAGAAAGCTTCAAAGACTATATCTTTGGACGTTTTGACGGTACTCCTAAAACGCCAGAGTGGGCTGCTGAAATTTGTGGCGTGTCTGCTGACACTATCAAGAAGTTGGCTCATGTGTATGCCACCACTAAACCTGCTGCGCTGAAAGCTTCCTGGGCAGCTGGTCGTAACGCTTACGGTGAACAATACAATCGGATGGCAGCTGCCTTACAAACCATTACTGGTAACATCGGTAAATTAGGTGGTAGTGCTGAAGGGATTGGTAAAGGCTTTCATGTTGAAGGCTCTGCGGTTCCTAGTGATGAATACAGCATGATTTATCATCAAGGCATTAAATCTGATCGTTGGCCACATTGTGTGCTCAACTATCCTAATGTCCAACGTGAAGAAATCGGACTGTGGCCAAAACAAGGTCAACCAGATGATGGGGTAATTCCTAACATCAAAGCAATTTTTTGGCATGGGTCTAATTGGTTTAACCAATTAACCAATATTAATAAAGAAATTGCTGCCGTTCAAAAACTTGAATTGGTTGTTTGTATGGATGCCACCATTACTCCTTCGGGATTATGGGCAGACGTATTACTACCTGCATGTACCCACTTTGAGCGCCATGATGTTGGTCTACCTTGGTATAAAGGTAAATACCTGATTCACCGTCCCAAAGTCATTGAACCTTTAGGTGAAAGTAAGACCGATTGGCAGATTTTCACGGAATTGGGTTACCGCATGGGCTTTGGCCAAGTGTTCAATCCAAAATCAACCCGTGATTACTTCAATAACAGTGATGATACTGATGAAACCTACCTCAAAGAATGGTGGGAAACTAAAGTTATGCATCACCACCATGGTATTGTCGACTGGGAAGAATTCAAACGGCGCGGTGTCCATAAGTTTGTGACAGACAAACCCTATGTTTCCTTTGAAGATAATATCAACAAAGGTAAACCTTTCAAAACACCTTCAGGTCGTATTGAAATTTTGTCTACACAAATTGCAACCATTGGTGATTTCCGTTTTAGTAAATACGGTTATTGGATGCCTTCAATTCCTAAATGGATTGAACCTTGGGAATGGTTGGGCAGTGAAAAAACTCAACAATATCCTTTCCACTTGATTACACCTCACCCTCGCTGGCGGACACATTCGATTTACAATAACATTCCGGCGTTACGTGAAACGTATGATCAAGAAGTCACCATCAACGCAAGTGATGCGGCTAAAATGGGTATTAAGACCGGTGATACGATTGAAGTCTTCAATGATCGCGGTGCAACTGTGGTACCTGCTTATGTGACAGAGCGCTGTATGCCTGGTGTTATTGTTATTCATGAAGGGGCTTGGATGGACCTTGATGAAAACGGTATTGATCGTTCAGGTAATCCAGATTTCTTAACATTAGATGAACCTAGTCCTGCAGGTGCTTTTGCTTATAACACTATTTTAGCTGGCATAAGAAAGAGTAATCTTGAACATCGTCCAGGCTGGGATAAAGTTGCAACTGCGCGTAGTCACGTTTATCGCCGTGATAGTTAATTCTAAAGGAATGAGCTTATGGAAACAGAAGTGAAAGATCAAGCCAAAGTAAAAGAAGCGATTAAACGGCGTAAGCGCGAAGTTTATAAGCCCGTAGTGCCTGAAATGCAACTTGGGTTTGTGCACAATAATGTAGATTGCATTGGCTGTCGTGCCTGTGAGATCGCTTGTAAAGACAAAAATGGCTTACCACCAGGACCACGTTTTCGTCGTGTTCAATATATAGAAGGTGGAACCTACCCTGATGTGTATGCTTATAAAGTCAACATGTCATGTAACCACTGTGCAGAACCTGCCTGTTTACCTACTTGTCCTACTGGGGCAATTTGGAAACGTGCAGATAACGGGGTTGTGGATATTGATTCCACGTTGTGCATTGGCTGTCGCCGTTGTGAGGCTGCTTGTCCTTACGGTGCACCGCAGTTCGATCCTGAAACTGCCACAGTGAAAAAATGTAACATGTGTATTGATGAGTTAGAAGCAGGGCGTAAGCCTTACTGTGTTATGACTTGCTTAATGCGCGTGTTAGATATTGGCCCAATTGACCAAATTAGAGCGGGTACTTATCAAACCAAAGCCATTGGCCCAGGTGAAAAGACCTCTCGTGCAGTTAAGAATATGTCAAATCCACAACTCACCAATCCTTCCATTGCTTTTATTCCTCATTCAAAAGCAAGAGTGGATGTTGAGATTTAGTAAATTCATCGGGAATCTTCGGATTCCCGAAGTTAAAAGGATTTGTCATGCCAAATGATACTGAGATGCTAGTTCAAAAATTCAGAGAAGGATGTGCGGCAGATTTTTTAGAGCTGGCTGTATTACATGATCGTGAATTGACCGCAGAATTGCTTGAAAATTTACATGAAGTCAATTTTCCTACAAATCTTAGCCTTCTGTTACAAACTGAAGAAGGTCAACAATCTTGTGAAATAGTACAAAAAGCTTTAAATGAATTACCAAAGCCTTTAGATAAGGATACGTTAGACGAATTAGCGGCAGATTATGCTGCGATTTATCTAAATCACGCGCTTTCAGTGTCGCCCTATGAGTCGCCCTGGTTGGATGATGATGGTTTAATGCGACAAGAGCCGATGTTTAAGGTGAAAGAGGTTTATAAACGCTTTCATCTGGAAGCCAGTGATTGGAAAAATCGAAGCGAAGATCATTTGGTCTTAGAACTTCAGTTTTTAGCACACCTACTAAAGTTAGATCAAAATAAGCAAACTTTAGTAGAAATGGCAAATTTTTTAGATAATCATTTATTACGTTGGTTAGATAAATTTGCTAAACGTGTTGCAGCTCGGTGTTATACACCATTTTATGCAGGTTTGGTACTACTCACCTCTACTTATGTAGATGAAGTACGTGACATTTTGGCAGAAATTCTTGCTCAGCCACGTCCTTCGCCTGAAGAAATTGAAGATCGTTTAAAGCCTAACAGACCAATTGAAGAAGTCCCCTTGCAATTTATGCCAGGTGGCCCTGAAGGTTGGCAGTAGCTTTAAACTTTGACAAGGTGAATAAGGATGAAAAAAACGCTTTCAATTTTAGGTTCAATGGGTATCTTAGCTTTAAGTGCCCAAGTATTTGCTTACCCTGTTGCAGGAGTTAATCCAAGCGAACGCCCAGAAGGCGCTCCTGTGATTACTGACTTCCCTAAAGGGGATGCTTGGTATGCAGAAGCTACTAAAGGTGTTGTTCCACCCGTACCGACTAGCATCCGTTTGATGCTATTAGATCAAGGTGCTTGGTACACCCCATTTACTCGCCCTGGTATGCCACCTTATGATATTCGTGATATGCACGGCACGGGTAAATTGGTTGGTGATCCTGCAGCAGCACAACGAGTGGGTTTCCAACAACAAAGTTGGCCACAAGGTGGCATGTATGGCATGCAAGGCTTTCCACAACAAGGGATGGGTATGTACCCTATGATGTGGGGTATGCCTGCAATGCAAATGTATTTCATGCCTGAACAACCTTTATTTTACTACCCACAATACTAATAAATTCTGTTTTACTATTCTAAAGCCTCAAAAACTTAAGTTTTTGGGGTTTTTTTATTTTAAGCTTATGAAAGTTATGATTCTTGCTGCTGGACGTGGTGAACGTATGCGGCCTCTTACTGATTTCATCCCAAAACCATTATTACGTGTTGGACAACATTGTCTTATTGAATATCATCTCTATCGACTGGCAAAGGCTGGATTTAGAGATATTATAATCAACCTTGCTTATTTAGGTGAAAAAATTGAGGAAACGTTGGAAGATGGACGACGCTATGGGGTCAATATTCAATACTCTCACGAAAGCCAACAAGTATTAGGTACAGGAGGCGGTATTTATAATGCATTACCATTATTTGGCAATACACACTTTTTAGTTGTTAATGGCGATGTCTGGTGTGATTATCCATTTGAAAAGTTGCAGCAACGTCATTTTGAAAAATTGGCACATCTTATCTTAGTTAATAATCCAGACCACCACTTAAAAGGGGATTTTTGCCTCGAAGGTCAACGAGTTCACAACGAATGCGAACGGCGTTTGACCTTTAGTGGGCTTGGAATTTACCATTCCAGCTTATTTCAAAGTTGTTTGCCAGGAAAGTTTGAATTTGCCCCTTTGTTAATTGACGCTATGCAGGCAAAACAAGTTACTGGTGAACATTACCAGGGTACCTGGTTGGATATTGGTACACCTGAACGTTTGGCCCAGTTACGTGCGCAAAATTAATTTTTTAGATAATTTATTGCTTAGTTTATTACTCACACTCTGTTGATATCGTCAAATTTTTTTTTAGTCGACTTTGCTTTTGCCGAAGGATGGAAGCTTGTTGTTTTTGCAAACGCTTGGGTATAGGCTGAGACGAATGTGTAGGAATTTTTAAAGAAGCCCCCACTTGCTTTTCTAAGTGATTTGCAAGTTCACCAATTGTTGGATATTGAAACAACATTGTCATAGAAATGGGGCAATCCAAAATTTTCGATAATTTACTTTGAATCTGCACCATCAGTAAAGAATGACCACCTAACTCAAAAAATGTATCTTCTATGCTGACGTTTTCAATTTGTAAAACAGCTTGCCAAATATCAGCGATGACCTTTTCAAGATTACTTTTTGGTGTAATGGTTTGTGCTTCTTTTTGTAAATCCTCTGGTTTTGGCAATGCCTGACGGTTGATCTTAGCGTTTGGTGTTAATGGCAATGATTCTAATGCCACAAATACATGAGGTACCATGTAATCAGGTAATTTTCTTGATAACAAATTACGCAACTCTTGATTAGAAGGAATAGAAAGTGAATCAGTCGTAACAAAGTAGGCTACTAAGCGTTTGTTACCCGGTACATCCTCTCTGATAATGACTATTGCGTTTTGTATAAAAGTATTTTGGAGTAAAACTGCTTCTATCTCCCCTAATTCGATACGAAAACCATTTAGTTTGATTTGGTTATCAATTCTACCAAGAAATTCTAAACATCCATTAGGTAAGTAGCGAACTAAGTCTCCTGTTTTATATAAACGTGCTTTGGGGTCATCACTAAAGGGGTTGGAAATAAATTTTTCTGCAGTCAATTCTGGACGATTAAAATAACCTCTAGCCAAACCAACACCACCTATGTGAAGTTCGCCAGGAACACCGGCAGGTAGCTGTTGTAAGTGTTTATCTAGTATATAAACTTGGGTATTTGCAACAGGATAGCCAACAGGAAACTTTTTCAAAGATTTATTGTACTCAAACACTGTTGTATAGAGCGTAGCTTCAGTTGGTCCATAGGCATTAAGAAGGCGGCGATTTTTTGCCCATTTATCAGCAAGTTCTAAGGGGCATTCTTCTGTACCAACAACTAAATTTACTAAGTCAGGATAATCTTCAGGAACCATTGTTGAAAGTACAGAAGGAGAAAATACTGCTGTTGTAATTTTATATTTTTGCAATAGCGTTGCTAGTGCGTTGCCTGGCTGCAAGTTTTCGAAAGTTTCCAGGTAGAGTGTAGCACCTGATGATAAGGTAAAAAAGATGTCCCCTACACAAACATCAAAACTGAAAGATGCAAATTGCAACAGTCTTTTTCCTGGTCCGAGAGCAAAAACATTTGTTTGGGAAACAATCAAATTACAAACACCCTTATGCGTAATCATGACTCCTTTGGGTTTACCCGTTGAGCCAGAAGTATAAATAATATAAGCCAAATTTTCAGGAAAAGCAGAACAAACAGGGTTTTCCCTACTTTCTTTAGCGATTGTTTTCCAATCGTTATCTAAGCTTAGTAATAAAATTCCACGCCCTTGAAACATTTTACGAAGGCACTGTTGAGTCAAAACAATACGTACTTGAGCATCTTCCAGCATAAAAGCCAAACGTTCCATAGGATAGGTTGGGTCCAAAGGAACATAAGCTCCGCCAGCTTTTAATATGCCTAAAATCCCTACAACCATTTCAATTGACCGTTCAACACAAATTCCAACTAATACCTCAGGTTTAACACCTATGTGCATTAAATAATGGGCTAATTGATTAGCTCGACGATTAAGTTCGCAATAAGTGATTTTTTTCTCACCAAAGACAATTGCCACTGCATCAGGCGTTTTCTCTACTTGTATTTCGAATAATTGGTGAATACACATTTCAAGCGGTGATTTGTTCCAATTCAATAATTGTTGTTGTTCTTTCGGTGTGAGCAAAGATAAGTTTGAAAGTTGTTGTTTAGGATTTGTAACCACATTGCGCAATAAAGCTAGGTAATGATTGGCCATTCGCTCAATTGTTAATGCATCAAATAAATCAGAACTATATTCAATAAATCCAATAACACCTTCTGTTTTTTCGTCAAATTCTACTGCTAAATCAAATTTAGCAGTCTGTGTGTGGATTTCAAATTGGTTATAATCCCATGGAAATGTTTGTACTTCTGATGTAGGGTTTAAGGTAAAAGCAACTTGAAATAATGGATTTGTGCTCAGGTGTCGTGTGGAGTGTAATGCTTGTACAATACGTTCAAATGGTGCATCTTCATGAGCATAAGCATCTAATGCTGTTTGTCGTACCCTATTTAGTAATGCTTCAAAATCTAGTTCACCAGATAAAGCTGTTCTCAGTACTAGCGTATTTGGGAAAAATCCAACAACCTTTTCTAATTCTGGCCGGCTACGACCAGAGGTGACTGTACCTATTGGAATATCTTCTTGTCCTGTATAACGATACAATAAAACCTTAAAAGTAGCTAGCAAACTCATAAACAGGGTGGTCCCTGTTCTTTGGCTTAACGCTTTCAAAGCATCTGTAAGTTTTTTAGATAAAAAAAGTGGGCAACGCATGCCTTTGTAGCTATGGACTGGTAGTCTAGGCCGATCTGTGGGTAACTGTAACACAGGTAATCCAGCAAGTTTTTGCCGCCAGTAATTCAGATGTTTGTCTAAAAGCTTGCCTTGTAATTTTTCGCGTTGCCAAGCAGCATAATCGGCATACTCAATTTTTGACTTAGGTAGATTGGGTAATGTTTGTTCATTGAGCAAAGCATAATAAAGTTCATTGAGTTCAGGTAAAATAATATTAACTAAGGAAATGCCATCAAAAATAATGTGATGAATAGTTAAACATAAGCGAAAGTCCCTATTATCTAAGGAAAATAAACTTACTCGAAGTAGAGGAGCTTGCGTAAGATCAAAAATTTCCTTTGCATCAGCAGTTGCAAGTTGTAAATATTTTTCTTCTCTTTCTGCTTTAGGTAAAGTCCTCAAATCTGTGAAATTCAAGGGTACAACAATATGTTCAGAAATTATTTGAATAGGCTGGCCTTCTATCAGTCTAAACGTTGTTCTTAACATTTCGTGACGTTTAATTAGCTCATTAAGGCTGTGCTGTAAAACATCAACTTCAATAGGCTCTTTTAGGTAAATCGTTGTCGGTTCATTATAAACGGGTAAATTGCTGACCAGTTGAGTTTGTAGCCACAATTGTTGTTGTGCAAAAGAAAGTGAGAGTTGATCATTTCGTGGCACTGGCTTAATAGGTTCCACTTTTGAAAGTACATGTGAATCTAAAAGTGGTTTTATCCTTTTTGCTAACTTTGCAATAGTGGGTGCTTCAAACAACATATAGGGAGGTAAATCTGTTTGAAATATTTCGTTAATACGTAAAATTATGTGAGCTGCGAGTAAGGAATGTCCACCTAATCCTATAAAATCATCGTGAATACCCACTTTTTCTAATTTTAATGTTTTTTTCCAAGTTTTGATTAACGTTTGTTCTATCTCGTTTTTGGATTCTGGACGTGGTAAATGTGGAGAAGGTAATGCTTTTCTATCCACTTTACCATTTGGCATAAGGGGTAATTTATCTAAAATGACAAAATGAGAAGGAACCATGTAATCAGGTAATTTTTCTTGTAAAAACTCGCGTAATTGTTCAATAAAAGTTTTTTGCAAACCTTTTAAAATTCCTTGCTTTTCAAGAAAATAATCCACGTTTTTACGCAATACACTTTGTTGATCTACATTTAAATCAAATTTTACGCCAGCACGAGGTCCACTTAACCAAGCAATATTCCCCTCTACCCACATCCCTTCTGGTATTTCTGGAAGACGCAAACATAAACGTAATCTTTGCCCTTGTTTGCAGGTTTCTGGTATTTCAGATAAACCAACACCTCCATAAGAAATATCTTCAGTTGTAACAGCTAACGCTTTATGTTCTGAAACTTTCAAAAGGCATTCGATTAAACATGCACCTCGCATAGGAATTCTTTGTGGTGCAATAGGGTAAACAACATAAGCTACAATCCGCTTATCACCTGGGGTATCTTCTCGAGCAACAACCACTGTATCCCATACACTAGGGTGTTGGTACAAAATATTTTCAATTTCTTCCAATTCAACGCGAAAGCCGCGGACTTTAACTTGCTGATCCACTCTACCAACAAATTCAAGCGTATTATCTGCTTGACAACGAACTAAATCTCCTGTTTTATACAAACGTTCGCTTGGACTATCGGTAAATGGATTAGGAATAAAAGTTGCCTCTGTTAATTTTTCTCGGTTCAAATAACCCCGTGCCAAACTTACACCACCGATATACAATTCTCCAACATCTCCCAAAGAAACAGATTGTCTATTTTCATCTAGTACATAAACCTGAGTATTCGCAATCGGGCGTCCAATAGGTAAATTATCACCACCTTGATATTTTGCAATAGTTGTACACACTGTCGCTTCAGTCGGTCCATAAGCATTAAAAAAGTCACAATATTGGCTTGATTGTTTGGCTAGCGTTATTGGGCAAGATTCCCCAGCAACAATAAGTTTTTTCAATTGAGGAAATGTTTCTAGCTGAATTGTTGCCAATACAGTTGGCGGTAAAGTAATAACCGATATTTCTTTTTTGAGTAAGACATCTGCAAGTGATTTTCCTACAAGAAACGTACCTTTATTAACAAGATATAGAGAAGCACCAGACAAAAGTGTCATAAATATTTCCCAAACAGATGCATCAAAACTAAATGATGCAAATTGAAGTACTCGACTGTCAGGCGTGATATTCAGTTGCTTAATCACTTCAGAGGACAAATTACATAAACCCTTATGTTCAAGTAATACCCCTTTAGGCTGCCCCGTAGAACCCGATGTATATATACAGTAAGCAAGGTTATTAAGTTTCGTGCCATTTTGGGGTGTACTTTCACTTTCAAGTGCTATTGTTTGCCACTGTGTGTCCAGAAAAATATTATTAGTAGACGTTACATTTTTCGGAAGTATGTCTAGTAAAGATTGCTGGGTTAGCAGTATGGATATTTGAGCATCTTTCAACATAAAAGCTAAACGTTCTGTAGGATAAGTAGGATCAAGTGGCACATAAGCGCCTCCTGCTTTTAAAATTCCCAACAATCCTATAATCATTTCAAAAGAACGTTCAACACAAATGCCAACTAGCGTTTCAGATTTAATCCCTAATTTTCTTAAGTAATGAGCTAGTTGATTGGCACGCGCATTTAATTCTTGATAGGTTAATTGTTGCTCTTCAAATACAAGTGCTATTGAATCAGGTGAATGTGCAACTTGTTTTTCAAATAACTGGTGTGCGCATAAATTTTCCTGCTTAATTATGCTGATTTGATTTTTATCATCAGTAGATGGTTGACTTTGAATATTATTCTTCATGGTTTTACCTCAGTTTTCTTAGTTAAGAAATTACAACTTAACGTTTGTGCAATGAAAATATTAGTTTAACTATAATTGTTTTCAAATCTTGATTTGTTTTAAAACTTAAAATTATTGATGCTAGAATAAATTTTAATTAATTAGAAGTCAGAGTAACTAAACCAGGTATTGGTTTTTTTGTTTGTAATTCAACCCCCTATTTCTATTTAATTTATCAAAATCCGTATAAATTAAAAATTTATCACGTTAAATTAATACAGCTTACGATTACTTTTTTAATAAAAAATTATGCAGTCATTTATTTATTGTATATTAAAATATTTTTCTTGACTACAAAAAAAACACCTGCATTTAGATGAATGCTATAAAAGTAACAAGGTAAAAAATACTTAAATTTATATTTAAATATAAAAATTTACACTTGTTAAAAATCAAATGCTTAACATCTAAATATAAAGTTACTTTTTTTAACTCATTGATTTTTAGTAAAAAATAAGTTTGTTTATAATTTTTTTCTATTAATTAATTATTAGAAATTTTTCTAGTAGTAGGGTATCATTCTCCATACCTACAGTAAATATCCTATTTTTTTTAGGGTTACAATTAAAATACTTATAATAATCAAAATATTATACGTAAACATATTACATTTCACTTCCTCAGATTTCATAAGTATATATTTACTTCATTTTAGACTAAAAATATCCTAAAAAAGGAGAAGGCATGTCCCCCGAAATACTTGTAGATACGCCTGCCATTGAAAATTATTATCCACTCATGCCAATGACTAGCCAGTTTGAATATTTTGAAGCCTCAGAGTCACCAGATTTATCACAATATCAAGTCATTCGGCGTAATGGTGAACTCACTGAATTCAATAGTTCAAAAATTAGTAGCGCTATGACCAAAGCATTTCTTGCGGTTGAAGGCAAAGCCGCAGAAAAATCACACCGTGTGCATGATGTTGTACAAAAATTGACTGCCCAAATTGTAAAAGCTGTCAGTCGGCAATTGAGCATCAACTCCAAAATTCATATTGAAGATATTCAAGATCAGGTTGAACTTGCTCTAATGCGGGCAGGAGAACATAAAATTGCTCGCGCTTATGTGCTTTATAGAGAAGATCATGCTAATAAGCGTGCTAAAAAGAAGCAAAAAACGGCTATCCATGTCACCGATGCAGCAGGCGAGCAAAAGCCTCTCAATGAAAAGCGGCTGAATGCTTTAATTAAAGAAGCTTGCCATGGTTTAGAAGATGTCAGTGTTGAATTAATTTTAAGAGAAACACTCAAAAATTTATTCGATGGTATTAAAGAACAAGAAGTAGAGAAAGCCCTGATTTTAAGTGCCAGAACATTAATTGAAAAAGAACCTAATTACACACACGTCACAGCCCGTTTATTACTTGATGATTTACGCCATGAAACACTCAATGCCCTAAATTTTGACAAGCCAACCAAAATCCATGCGTTAACTACCAAAGAAATGGCTAAGCAGTATCCTGCTTATTTTAAAACTTATATTGAACATGGCATTGAACATGAGTTGCTAACCCCACAATTACGTGAATTTGATATTGATCAATTGGGTAAAGCTATTCAGCCTGAAAGAGATTTGAATTTTACTTATTTAGGGCTTCAAACGTTATACGACCGTTACTTTTTGCATGTTAGGAACGAACGGTTTGAATTACCGCAAGCCTTTTTTATGCGCGTAGCAATGGGTTTGGCGATTAATGAAGGTGAGCAGAAAAATGAGAGAGCCATTGAATTTTACGAAAAATTGTCAGCCTTTGATGTGATGTGCAGTACGCCAACGCTATTTAATTCTGGGACGTTAAGGCCACAATTATCCAGTTGTTATGTTTCAATTGTGCCAGACAGTGCAGAAGGCATTACCAAGGCCATCAGTGACAATGCGCTACTTTCAAAATATGCTGGTGGATTAGGTAATGATTGGACGTATGTGAGAGGGATGGGGGCCCATATTAAAGGCACCAATGGCAAATCGGGTGGCATTATTCCCTTTATGAAAATGGCAGAAACGGGATTGATAGCCTTTAATCAAAGTGGTAAACGTAAAGGCGCAGGTTGTGCTTATTTAGAAAGCTGGCATTTGGACATTGAAGAATTTCTTGAGTTACGGAAAAATACTGGTGATGAAAGACGACGTACCCATGATATGAGTACCGCCAACTGGATTCCCGATCTATTTATGGAAAGAGTCATGAATAATCAGGAATGGACTCTATTCAGCCCCAATGAAGTGCCAGATTTGCATGATTTACATGGAGAAGCCTTTAAAACTGCCTATGAAAATTACGAAAAGCTAGCCAAACAAGGCAAAATAAAATTATTCAAGCGTATGAATGCCGTTGTTTTATGGCGGAAAATGCTCACCATGTTGTTTGAAACCGGTCACCCTTGGATGGCTTTTAAAGACCCTTGTAATATTCGTAATACTCAACAACATATCGGTGCAATTCATTCCAGTAATTTATGCACTGAGATTACCCTGAATACCTCAGAAAATGAGATTGCAGTGTGTAATTTAGCCTCAATTAATCTTGCCCAACACATCCAAAATGATGAGCTGAACGCTGATAAATTGGCTAACACCGTTAAAATTGCCATGCGTATGTTAGATAACGTCATAGACATTAATTACTACGCTATTCCTGAAGCTCGCAATGCAAATATGAAACACCGACCCGTTGGATTAGGCATTATGGGATTCCAGGATGCTTTATATCAACAACGTATTGCTTATGCTTCACAACAAGCGGTTGATTTTGCTGACAGAGCGATGGAAGTTATTAGTTTTCATACAATTAGCGCTTCTTGCGAGTTAGCCCAGGAAAGAGACAGTTATGGAAGTTTTGAAGGTTCGCTGTGGAGTCAAGGTATTTTACCAATAGAAAGTATCAAAACACTTTCCAAATACCGCAACAACGAACTCAACACAACTGAAAGTAAAGATATTGATTGGGCAGGACTGAGTCAGAAAGTCAAACAAGGTATGCGTAATTCCAACTGCATGGCCATTGCGCCTACTGCAACTATTTCCAATATTTGTGGGGTTTCCCAATCCATTGAACCTACGTATCAGAATGTGTATGTTAAATCCAATCTTTCTGGTGAATTTACAGTGGTAAACAAATATTTGATTAATGACCTCAAATCCCTTGGTTTATGGGATAACGTCATGATTGATGATTTGAAATACTACGATGGCAGTGTCCAAGAGATTGATCGTATTCCTAACGAACTCAAAGCTATTTATGCCACTGCCTTTGAGATTAATGCTGATTGGTTGGTGGAATGTGCTGCTCGTCGTCAGAAGTGGCTTGATCAAAGTCAGTCATTGAATTTATACATTGCTAGTCCTTCAGGTAAAAAATTGGATGAATTGTTTAAATTAGCTTGGCAGCGTGGTTTGAAAACCACTTATTACTTACGTTCTTTAGGCGCTACGAAAATTGAGAAAACAGGTTTACGGGCTTTGTCAGGTAATACTGAAATTAAAGCGTGTTTGATTGATGATCCTGAATGTGAGGCGTGCCAGTAGTTTTTGAATTGTTGTCGGCAATTTTCTTTTGCCGACATGACAGTTTTACTTGGAATTTTTTTCGTTCCACGCACCAGCGTGGAATCGGGTTTAGGACGCATTAGCATCCTTGTAGCTGCCAGGACGTTGGTGCGTCTGGTTTTACGTGATTACATTGATGCACGGTTATGAGAAGAGTTAATATGCATCCTTGCGGTGAACGATTTGCAAAATATTGACAATTTTTTCATTTTCTAATACTTCGTAAACTACACGCCATTCTCCAATTCTGTAGCGGTACAGGCCGATTAAATTGCCTTTTAACATTTTAATATTTGGATGATACAAAGGGTTTTCTTGCAGACGTTCAACGCAACGATTTAAACGACGAGCAAACTGTATATCAGCCCGAGCGTAAATTTTTTCAGCTTCAATATCAAAACGTAACTCATACATTGCGTTTTATATCCCCAAAACGGCGAAATTGTCCAGCTTGAACTCTTTGTTGAGCTGCTTTGACTGAGGCTTCAAAACCTTCAATTCTCAATAGTTCTTCAGTTGCGTTGTCACTATTTTCTTTATCTTCACTCATGAGTTCCATCCAGTCTAATAAACGAATATATTCTGAATAGGGCAAAGATTTTATTTCTGATTGAATTTGTTCGATAGTCATCATGATGTTTTTTCCTGTATTTCTCTTATTTTTAAATTCTGTTTGGTGTCTACATGGGAATTTTTGCTTCTCAACTTGCAAGGTAGAATTTGGTAGCAAGCTAATGTCTACACAAATTTTTGAGCTTCTCATTCCACGTTCTACGCGGAATGGTACAAGAATGCTTTGCGTGGTAGCTAGGAAAGGTACAACTCCAGCTCTTTAGCTAGATTTTCCGCTTCATCTCTTGAAAGATACGGCACTTTAATAGTTCTTGCCCAGAAGAAACTTTTTCCAGTAATTTCTGACACTTTTTTGAACGGCATTGCCTTAATTGCCTCTTCCTTCCTTGGGATTGGAGTAATAAATTTTACATCTCTATATAGGGTGTGCTTGTTAGGTGCTTTAATATCGCCTTTATCAACCCTTGCTGCAGCAACAAGACCAGCCCATTTATGAGAGAAGAATATAATATCGCCAGGATAAACATATTCTATAAAACGCTTAGCATCACCGAATGCAGCTACACGACTGTTCTCCATCATGTACCAAATTGACTCTTTATCCCAGCTTCTATTTGTATCGAAAAGCACTCCTTTTGTATCGCTAGGATTCTTGTGTTTGTCATAGGGCAGAGCAAAGAATTCAAAATACTTCTCTTCGCCCAATTCATATATCCTATAAGGCAAGAACTCAATTGATATTCCTTGTTTCTTCCAGTAATCAACCGCATTGATGAGGGTGTCATCTGCTGCACTACCGATAACAAGCAGATGCTGTTTGTTATTTATTTCTTTTACATCTAAGGCGTGTTCGAGATTAAATGCCTCTTGATGTGCTTCTGTTAACTCTGCTTCTGCTTTTACGTATTTTCGATATTTTTCTTGTAATTTAGCATAGCTCCATTGACCAGCATCTTGAGCATAACGTAAGGCCTGATGAACTGCTCCCTCGTTGGCTGAGCCTCTCTTTAGCTCAAAAATTATTAATTCGCCTCTTTCGTTTAGAGCATAAATGTCGGCCTCTGCTTGGTATTGCCTTTCCTGAAATATTGGCATCAAGCTTGAGTCTTGAAACAGAACATCAAGAATACTTTTTGCTATAAGCTCTTCTAACTCTTTCTCAAGCTTCCCAAAACTTGCAAAGTCTTTGAATACAACTGGCTCTAGTTTGTCAAACTTTCCACTGGATGAGTCTAATTTATACAGCATAGGAATTATCTTTTCAATACTTAACTATATTATTATCTAACAAATTTACTCCACATTCAAACGTAGTCAGAGCGGTAGCACGGTAGGTTGGGATGAACAACATGAAACCCAACAAAAAGTGGCACTTCAATGTTGGGCTTCTTAAGTTTACATTATGCTAAAATGAAGAAATATGGCTGAAATCCGGAAAAGAACAATATTTTAAGGAATGAGAGAGGAATATCCTTTGAGGAAATTGTTTTCCGTATTGAACAGAGTGATGAATTGGATGTATATCCCCACCCAAATTAGGAACGTTACCGAAACTAATTCATTTCCGTCGTAATTGCAATGACTATGTTTATTTAGTGCCGTATATAGAATCTGAGGATAGTATTTTTCTAAAAACAATCATACCAAGTCGTAAAGCAACAAAAATATATATTGGAAAATAATTATGGTTAAGTATGAATTAGACGAGGAAGAGCAAGAAATTATTAATGCATTTGAATCTGGGAAAATAGAACGAATACCAAATGCACAGGAAGAAATTAGAAAACATAGAAAGTATGCAGCTGAAACTTTCAAACAGGATCAAAAAATTAATATCTGTATTACAAGTCATCATCTTTCAGCTCTTCAAAAACTTGCTATATTAGAAGGTATGCCATATCAAACGTTTATAGCCAGTATTTTACATAAATTTGCTGATGGTAGATATATAAAAAATAGTGCGGTAGATGGGGTTGAGCAACGTAAAACCCAACAAAAATTAGCTCGTTACCAAGCTTTGCTTTGTGAGTTGAGAAGCAAGAATTTCCCTTGCAAACACTCCCAAATAGAGCCAAGTAGGGTGAGCAACAAAAAAACCGTTGCCCACTAATAACGTTAAACAGAAATAATTTGCAAATATTATTGCATAGATGCTGGGATAAATGAATGGTGGCCAAGCAATAAAAACATTTGCCCACCCTACCTAGCTTTAAAAAAGCTATAGAAATAAGAGGTAAATATGACTGAGAATGTTGAAACTTCAGAGTTATCAGAAGCGTCCCCTTCTGTCCAAATACATCTTGGTATTCTCCAAGGTGTAATCGAACGAATGGCATCAAATAGTACATCGTCAAAAACATGGTGTATTACAATTGTCTCTGCTATGTTAGTTGTTATAGCAGATAAAGGAAATCCTAATTTTGCTTTAATAGCCCTTATTCCAACATTTTTGTTTTTAGCTCTAGATGCTTATTACCTTTCAATGGAAAAAGGGTTTAGAAATTCGTACAATCTATTTGTGAAAAAGATTCATGATTCATCTTTGACTATAGAAGATTTATATTCTGTGAAACCAGAAGGAAATATGTCAAAGTTACAAGTAGAAGCCCTCAAGTCTTTTTCTGTGTGGGGGTTTTATACTGTTCTTGGGTTATTAATAGAGTTGTATCCCGTTAAAAATCAATCAATTAGCTAGATAAAAGTTCCATAGTCCGGCACATACTCCAATTATTTCATCATATAAATCAAT
>JADGDF010000322.1 GCA_016745055.1 Thiotrichaceae bacterium
TCTTCGTGTGTCAGTTCGTCATTGCTTGCCAGAAATATATTATAAACCAATTACCTAAAAAATCTGTATTTAACGACTTTTCAATGGCGATGACTATAGAACAGGAATAGCTAATTCCCGTAGTTCATCATTAGGATTAATATCCAATTCTGGATCTAATTCTATTGCTGTGAAAAAGAAATTTTTTGCACCATCAATATCACCTTCTTTTGCCAATTTTCTTGCGGCTCTGGTTAAATTTGAAGGATTTTGACATATTTTTATCAATTTTAATTCTTGAGGATGAATTGCCAAATAATCGTTAAGCCATTCACACCCATCTTTTGTTAATTCATCAATATCTAAACTCCAAATAACTTCTTTTTTATCAATGGTAATAATTAAACCACTGCCATCAGGAAGAAAACTAGCATTATCCCCTTGAATTGAAGCGATCAATGTTCCATCAATTTTCCAAAGTTTTGTATCACCTCTACTACTAGAAGCAATTATCTTTTCATCAGGACTAAAACTTACACTATCAATACCATCATTTGTAAAAGTATAATAAAAACTTTTTTCCCTATAACCAAAATGCCCTTTCAATGTACTAATCAATTCATCATCTTTATATAATTTGATACTTCCCGGATAATAGATTACTGCTTTTATTTTGCTGCTTGGGCTAACAAAGATTGTTTGTGTTTTTTCTTCAGTGAAAATATTGTCTATATCAATTTCTTTTTCTGATTTAGTTTCCTGAGAATCTTCGCTAATTTCGTGAATATTTTTTCAACTTTAGAAAGCTGTGAGCCATTCAAATCCCATAAAATAATGGTTGCATCAAAGTCAGCAGTCGCCAAAAATTTTCCATCTGGACTAAATATAGCATTTCTCAAAGTTCCACGATGCCCCACAAGAGTATCTGTAACCTTACCATCAAGATTAAAAATTTTTACAAGTGCATTATTAGAACAAGCTGCTGCTATTTTTTGTCCATCTGCACTAAAATTTAAAGTATGGGGATTGCAGTCAATTTTTGGAAATGTTTTCAATAAATTTAATTTGTTATCCCATAATTTTATGGAAGTAGGATTGTTATAAGAAATAAATTTCTGATTATCAGGACTAATATCTATCGCACTCCACCAGTCATCGTTTTCAGTATAATCTTTTTCTACAAGTTTTTTTATAGTCTTAAAAGTATCATCCTCTACTGTCCAAACTTGAACAGAATCACCACCTGCTGCACCAAATAAATGACTGTTTGGACTAAATATAATATCTGTTGCATAAAAATCCAAGGTTTGAATTAGCTTATTGTCATCTAATCTCCAAATTTTTATATCAGCACCTGTTGATGCTAAGAATTTACCATCTGGACTAAATTCAACATCGTAAATTAGTGGATTACCATCATTTAGCAAACTAATCAAATCGCCATCAGTTGTTTGCAACTCAACATAATTATTTCCTGCTAACGCTATAATTTTACCATCTTTGCCAAAAGAAACGCTTTTAGCCCCAGATTGAGTATTATAGTAATATTCCTATTCATTCATACCCTTAAAAATAACTTTGTTTTGAAAAATAAAATCTATTGTTTCGATAAGTGAATCAAATTGATGGCGGAAACGCTTGATATAACGCTTAAATATAGCCCAAGTATGCTCAATAGGG
>JADGDF010000031.1 GCA_016745055.1 Thiotrichaceae bacterium
GAACCCATGACAGTGGTAAAAAAAACGCCACACTCAAAAAACACAGATACTGATAGACTTTAGTCGTAAAAAGGTTATCTCAACTTTCTTTGCTAAAGGTTGCCAAATGTAATGGATCATTGAAAACTTCTTTTGCCTTTTCAAAAGATATACCATGCTTTTTCTGGTTCAGTTTATTTTTATCTTCATCTTATTCAAATTTCATTTTCAACTCAAGTAGGTGGACTGGATTAGCCAAGTAGGTCGGGTTTACGAAGTGTAACCTAACAGAATGGGGACATACCCAACCATCAAAGTATCGGGTTACGGTTTTTGCGTTGAAAATAACCTAACCCGACTTACCTGGCTTGGCTACGAGATGAGTCGCACACCATGTTACCTTAGAATTCGATATTATTAGCAAAAATAAACTCATCCCAAATATCATCAGGCGAGCTTGCATTATTTTAATGTAATCATAAATTTCAACATGGTAACTTCTATCGCCTCTTCTACTATGTAATTTGACGGAATCCCGCATTTTTAGGTAAACGAGTTTTAGAGAATTTCATCCCCGGTTTGTGTCACGAAAACGTGTCATGGCTAGCTTCTGTTTTCCCTTCACCAATAACCCAAAGTGGATACCCTTCTTTGTCTTTCATGGCTATCTCAAGATGTCCAGAGTATAAGCCTTCCTGTCTAGCAATATTTTCATTTTAAAGCGATATATTCCAAATTTTTTGTGATCACTAATTTCAAGTATTGAAACTTTGTCTTTTATTAGGCCGTTCAATTTCTTGTTCTGTCGCTTCTACAAAAACCTCACAAGTATCTTTTGTTAAGCCTGACATACTAAGTATTCCACTTCTCATCAATTTGTTTTCCACCTTTTGGATTGTTCTACATACATTGGATTCTGACAAACTGTAAGCCACTCCCTAATGATATTGTGTTCTGTATTCCCTAAAGGAGCCTCATGCACGGTTGGTCTTCATAGCTCAGGTTAGCTGTGGTACCCAACTCATAATTCTTTACTCAATCTTAAGTAACGCTTAAAACCTTCATTTCATAGGTGCCTTAGCTTTTCATCATTCATCTCTATTCCCCCCTACCTTTATTTTGTGTCTATTTTAACTCTTAGTTAAGCCCCTTCACCTTTTTCAACCGCTTATTTCGCAAAAGGTCTAATGAAACGTACTGATTATGTAATGACTTATTTTCATCCGCGCGATTTTGATCCTCAGCAATCAGTTATTGCAGAATTATCTAAAATAAGAAAGTTTAAATCTTACTATGAGTTTGATAATGCATTAAAAAAATTGGAAAAACTGATGGATAATTTTGAATTTGTTGATTTAAAAAGTGCAGATCAATGTATTGATTGGAACACGGTTAAAACTATCAAATTGGATAATTAAACTTATCATTAATTTCAAGCTCGTTGATACGCCGATAGCAGAGGTAAAGGAAAGTATTTTTATCAAAACAAATGGCAGAAACACGGGGGTTAAAACTAAGTTGTCTCAAATCATTATTTCCTGAAGCACAGATTTATACAGAATATGCAATGGAGTTTCCTAAATCATACACAATGTACAAATTGCCTTCACCAAATAGACCAAAGGTATCTCCATATTTACCTCGCTGTGAAGATGCAGAATTACCAGAAAAGCTGAAACATTTAAAGGAGCGACAAGCTCATTGTGAGGAAGGCTTAAAGCAATTGTTGATTCAATGAAGGAGAAGAATATTTACCTTCAAAAAAGCATTAATCCATATCTCTCACACACCTGACCCAGTTATCAATTCTGACAATATCGCCTTGAGGGCCTTTGTAATAATAGGTTTCACCTGATGTATCTGTCGCTGAATTTGCAGCTCTGGACTGCTCGCTTTGTTTTTCATTACTTCTTTGAGCACCTGCGCCATGAGCATCTAATATTGTATTTTGCATGCGTCCCAACGCTCTGCCAAAAGATAGATATGCAGCTAATGAACCGTCACCAGAATCTTTTTTGTGAGTGGTACTACTCCAATAGTAGCCCCAATCTGTTTCACCTTCTTCATTCGTGAATGCGGTGGCATAAAAAACTGGGTTAATGGCTGCACTGTTAGTTGTGTCTGGCGAACGAGAGTAATCAAGAATACTGTGAAGTTCTTTAGCGTTGGGTAATCGCCAATCATTTTGGCTTGCTGTTGTTGCATTTTCACAAATAGTAATAGCATCTTCAAAATTGGCAGATTGGGTATCATTTTGTTGCCATATTAATTGGGTTGCTTGATCACTGACAGTACCATCGCTATTATCAACAAATTGGTTAATGCCATAAGTTTCGTTACCTCTTACACAAAGTACATAGAATTTACTCGCAGCACCACTTTGTTTATTATAGAGTGGATAACCTTTGATTCTACCATCAATAAAATTAACGCCGAACATGGTGGCATCATTATTCATCGTAGTTGAAACATAATTGGTTATGGTCGCATATTGGCCGTCAATAATTCTTTCACCAGCGGATTGATCACCAAATGCAGGGCTAAAATTTGTATCTAAAAATGTGACTAGGCCTGAAGTATTACTACCCAAATAGGTACTGGCATCTTTGCCACTGAATAAAATTAATGAATATAAAGTTTTAATATCTGGTAGACGCCAGTCATCATAATTGTCAAGGGTTAAGTCGTTGCAATAATTGATGGCATCAACTTGAGATAGTTTGTCATCAACATCAGTTGTTACTCCATCATTATCAATATCACTACTTTTTGTCCACATTAGTTCTGTAATATTATCTGTGATGATAGCACTTTCGACCGAATAATTAGGTTGCAAGCCAACGTAATCCGCGTCATATTTATTGCCTGTACAAATTATTTCTGAACCGTTAGCCGCATCAAAGCATCGGCTTTGATTGGTATCAACAATGGGATATGTGTTTGTTGGAGAATTAGAAGAAGTGTTTGAGACTGAAAAGCTATGGCCAATGGTATTGTATATCGTATTAGATGAAGTGGAATTGCGATAACCCAGATAAATCATAAATTCTCCTATCATACCTGTTAGCCCAGAAATAATGTCAATATTTTCTGATGAATTAAGCTGAAGTGTGTTTGCAGGCGTTAGATTCAATAGGTTGATATTCCAAGATTCCCAATTGTTTGAATTAGTTTTCATTAAAAAGCTATTGTTATACATTGCAACAATGTAAATATCAGCCTGTTTACCCACATCCTTGGTTTCTGGCGTTAGTTGAGCAGTAATTGTGATGCGCTCATTTTGGGTAAATGTGGTTTTTTCCGCTTGATGGCTATCGTTTGTTAAGTAAGTATGAATGGATATTTCAGCCAAAGTTGAATTGCCATCAGATGATGTAGTAGGCAATGGAGCTGCTAGGCTGATTTGAGGAAAGTAAATAAATATAGCAATACCATAAAAAACTAATAATTTTATTATTTGCATGATGTTTTCCTTTTAAAGTAATTAGAAAAATTATTTTATTTTAATATAGATTTATTTAATCAAAACTATTTTATTTTGATTAATTTGTTGGTATTTAGAGGCAATTTCAATAAGTTCTTAGTTACAGTGCAAAATTTATCTTGCGGGCAGGTTGAATTGTTATAGCACAATGTTAGACAGTATACTATGGCCTCCTAGCAAGGTAACCTCCCAATGCAAATGTTGGTAATAAATAGATTGGCCAATACCAAATCAATGGATGCCGGTAATCATTGTGTGACCAGCCGTAGCGTAAAAAAAAGCTCATAAGCAAGAACATTAAGAAGAAACCAACACTGGTAGCAACGATAAGCTTATGGCGTGGAGCTATAAGCCCTGTAACAAAGCCACCGGACAGACCCGCGATCCACGAAGGAATTAGGCCAGCTAACGTCAATTGTATGAAAATAATGTGAAGCTGCGATACTGATCCGAAAATACAAAAAGCCACACCAATTCCACATCCAACTGCTAGCATGTATTGAAATATATTCATTACTTTATTGCGTTTATTTTGTTACACTTCTAGAAAATTGAAAAAACATCATTAGTTTTAATTAGTTATAATTAAGTTTAAAGCATGGTTGATGCGCATATTGCTATACTTAATTGTTATATAAATGCTAAAATATAAAGTGACAGTATTGTAAAGCTTTTGAGCTAAACTATAAAAATTAAAGAATTTATATAAATACCACGTCATTACAAAATAGCTAGTTTTTCTATCAAAGAAATCAACGTTTCAAGCGTTAAAAATAGGTATTACTATGACAACAGCGGTAACAACCTCTCAAATTAATCAACAAAATCCTTTGCCTTCTTCCCCTTTTTGGGGTACAAAATGTATTGAAAGCATTCCCATACGCGCTATTTTGCCTTATATTAATCGTACCACTTTATATAAATTTCAGTGGGGATTCAAACCTAAGGATAAAGGGGCAGATGAGTATAAGCAGTGGGCAAAAGTAGAGTTAGACCCCATTTTAAACCGTTTGATTAGCGAGAGTGAACAAGAAAATATCATTCAACCACAGGCAGTTTATGGCTATTTTCCTTGCCAGTCAAATGGTAATGAATTAATTATTTATAATGATGTAGAAACAAAGCAAGAACGTTGTCGTTTTGAATTTCCTCGTCAAAAATCAGCGCGTAAACTATGTATTGCTGACTTTTTTCGCCCTGTAGACTCTGATGAAATTGATGTGGTTGCCTTTCAAATTGTGACAGCAGGGCAACATACTTCAGATCATGCACGTAATTTATTTGAGTCAGATAAATACCAAGAATACTTATACTGGCACGGTTTAAATGCTGAAACTGCTGAAGGTTTAGCTGAATATATCCACCGTCGTATTCGGACTGAGTTAGGCTTTGGCCAAGAGGATGCGCGCGATTTACACCAAATGATCAAACAAAATTACCGTGGCTCACGTTATTCCTTTGGTTATCCTGCTTGTCCAAATTTAGCCGATCAAGATAAAATTCTTGATTTACTTGATGCTAGTCGGATAAATATCGTGATGGGTGATGAATCTCAGTTGTGGCCGGAAGAAACAACCTCTGCCATTATTGTTCATCATCCCAATGCTAAATATTTCGGTGTTTAAATCACTTAAAAAAACTAATAAACTCTTATGCAAATAAATACAGATGCTGATTACATTTTCTTTGCTTCTTCATCAGGCCATTGTTCCTTAGACTGCCAATACTGCATTATTGATCCCATTGCAAAGCACCAACCTACCCTTAATTGGGATGATTTTGCTTATTTATTGGAACAAATAAATTATAAAAAAGCAGGATTTATTTTTTCTGGCACAGGCGATTTTTTTGCGGGATATAAAAAACAAGAAAGATTATTGCAACGTTTACTAGAACAAGATGTTGATATTGGTTTAGATATTAACGGCGTGATGATTCACGAATTTTCTGAACTGACGGATACGCAATATGCAAAAATTCTACATATCAATTTAACGTTGCATTATCAGCAACTAATCAATAAAAATGCATTGAAAGTTTGGGAAAAAAATGCGTTGCTGCTCATAGACAAAAAGGGAAAAGATAATTTTGTGTTAGGAACAGTTTTATCTCCCTTAGAAAGCGCATTATGGGAAGATGCGTTAGTATTTTTTGAGCAAGCAATTTTTTCTAAAACTCAGCAAAAAATCGTATTGATTAGAGATGTACGTCTTCCTTTTGAAGCTTTAGATGAAGCTAGATTACAACAACTGCAACAACAATTTTCTCATCTCATTGACGAAACCAGAGAAGAAGATTTTGCTGAGCCTTTTCAAAATCATAACGCAGTACTATGTCCTGCTGGCCACACTTATTTTCGACTTTGGCACGATGGTCGTATCCAAGGTTGCCCTTATATTAGTGAGTTAATGGACTGTGGTAATTTAAAAACGCAAACTTTTCAACCAAAAACAGCGTCCTTTCAATGCCACCAACCTAAAGAATGTGACTGTTACGTCATTGCCCAATTAGGTAAAATGCAGTACCTTGAATAGTTCTCCCCACAATAATTTATACATTATTGGTTAAACATTTAAATTGCTTTCCATTACCATTTATCAGGTCAAAAGTACAGCTTGGGGAAGTATATATTGTTTATAATTAGGGTTGCTCATAAATTGAAAGATAGTATTTGTTATGTTTGATGCAAACTAAAATAGGTTAAACCCCATGTTTCCAGAAGATAAAGCACTTTTTGCTGATACAACACCTCAACAAAAAGGTGATCTGTTTGCTGATTTTAAGCCTGCACAGTCAAATGATAACCTGTTTGCTGATGCTTCACATTCTACTCATACAATAAAAACAACAGATCAAAGTGGCAACTTAAATAATCAAAAAAAAAAATTTTCTCCCAGGAGCCAACATTCAACTCAAAATTGGAAAACATTAATTGTTGATGATGAAGAAGATATACATGAAATTACTTCTTTAGTGTTAGGTACTTACACTTTTCAAAATAAGCCCTTAAAACTTCTCAGTGCATATTCTGCCGAACAAGCTAAAGACATACTAAAAAATAATGAAGATATTGCCTTAGTTTTCCTAGATGTTGTTATGGAAACAGATGATGCAGGATTACAACTAGTGCGTTATATTCGAGAACAGTTGCATAATCCTTATGTACGAATTATTTTAAGGACTGGGCAACCTGGTTATGCACCCGAGGAAAATGTAATTATTGAATATGAAATCAATGATTACACTAATAAAACTGAACTAAGTCGTCAAAAGTTGATTACGATTACGACATCTAGCCTGCGTTCCTATGATGATATGATGACAATTGAATCATATCGACAATCTTTAGAAGAGAAAGTGGTACTACGTACTGCAGAATTACAGGAAAAAAACCAAGAATTAAGTTTGCTGAATGATGAGCTTGTGACTCTCAATCAAGAAAAAAATGAATTTTTGGGTATTGCTTCCCATGATTTAAAAAATCCACTTTCTAGCATTTTGGGATTAGCAGAGGAAATAGCCACAAGTTTTGATATTTCGACTAAAGAAGAAGTGGTGGAATATGCAGGGATGATTCATACAAGCGCTGAACAAATGTTAAGTCTTGTAAAAAATTTATTGGATGTAAATTCCATCGAATCTGGTAAAAGTAAAGCGGCATTGTCACATACTGACATATTGCCTACTATGTTAGAGTTGATTAAATATCACACTGAGCAAGCAAAAGTAAAGAATATTTCTTTACACCTTAATGTAGATCAAGAAGCTTGTATTGCTTTTGTTGACAGTAGTGTCACGCGCCAAATCTTTGATAACCTTATTTCAAACGCGGTTAAATATTCTCCTTTTGATAGAAGCGTTTTTATTAACTTATATGATAAAGAAACAAAATTATGCTGTGAAATACAAGATGAAGGCCCTGGTATCAGTGCCAAAGATCAAACAAATTTATTTAAAAAATTTACTAAGTTGACACCTAAACCCACGGGTGGCGAACATTCTACGGGATTAGGTTTGTTTATTGTGAAGAAGTTGCTTGACGCTATGAATGGAGAAATAAACTGTCGTAGTACCGTAGGAAAAGGAACAACATTTACTGTTGACTTACCTAAAAATGCAGTGAATTAACGTATTTTTAGGCAATACAGCTGACTTAGTTTCAATTAGCTTAATTTTCCCGCGTAACTCTCAGCAACTCTTCTAAAGTTGTTTCGCCGGCTATAATTTTTTTCAACCCATCTTGCTGAATAGTTTCCCAAGCTTGATGGGCATAGGTTTCTAATGCTTGCTGACTTTCTCCATCGTGAATCATCGTACGCAGTTTCTCATCAATACCAATCAATTCATAAATACCATTTCTTCCACGATAACCAATCTGGTTACATGCACTACACCCTTGGTAAGTATACAAAGTTTTTTCAGCTAATAGGTTAAACTGCTCAACTTCAGTGTGATCAGCGATATGAGGCTGTTTGCATTGGGAACAAAGTACTCTTACCAAACGTTGGGCAATCACCGCAATCAAACTAGAAGCCAGTAAAAATGGTTCAACCCCCATATCTCTTAAACGCGTCACCGCGCCAATAGCCGTATTTGTATGCAAAGTGGATAATACCAAATGGCCGGTTAAGCTTGCTTGCACAGCAATTTGGGCAGTTTCCATATCTCTAATTTCACCTACCATCACCACATCAGGGTCTTGGCGCAAAATTGCTCGTAGACCTTTGGCAAACGTCATACTTACTTTAGTATTAACCTGTGTTTGCCCCACGCCATCTAAATAATATTCAATAGGGTCTTCGACTGTCATGATATTGCGGCTGTGGTCATTCAAATAATTCAACATTGCATACAAACTAGTGGTTTTGCCCGAGCCGGTTGGGCCAGTAACCAATATAACACCATGGGATTTTTCAAGTTGTTGTTTGAGCGCACTTAAAATACCTTCATCTATTCCCAATTCAATTAAATTTAACCGCCCAGCCTGCTTATCCAACAGCCGTAAAACAACTCTTTCACCATGCCCACAAGGAATAGTAGAAACACGCACATCAACTGCCCTGCCTGCAATTCGCAATGAAATGCGTCCATCTTGGGGCAAACGTTTTTCCGCAATATCCAATTTAGCCATCACCTTAATACGAGAAACCAGTAGAGGCGCAAGTACACGGCGCGGTTGCAATACTTCACGTAATACACCATCAATTCTAAATCGCACAACTAAACGGCTTTCAAAAGGTTCAATATGAATATCAGAAGCATTTTCTTTAATTGCTTCAGATAATAAAGCATTAATTAAACGAATAATGGGCGCATCATCATTACTTTCCAACAAGTCTTCTGGTTCTGGCAATTGTTGAGCCACCTGGAATAAATCCAATTCTTCGCCTAACCCTTCCATTACTTGCATTGAAGGATGTGTACGTTGTTCATATTGACTGGTCAGTAATTTATCAAATTCTTCTACGGAAATAGGACTGAATTTTAAAGGTTTGCCCAAATAGCGCCTGACTTCACTGAGTATTACTTGATTCACTGGGGGGCGGTAGCAAAGCGTTGCTTGCTGCTCATCTAATTGAGTTAAAATAACACCATGTTTTTTTGCAAAGGAAAAAGGTAAAAAAGTACGATCAGTCATTATTATATTTGCCAAATTGGTTTGATCAATAATTGTTGATAGTGTTTGTTGTGTGTGCTTGTTGACAGGTAACAATGTAGTGATTTAATTTGATAATTAAAAAAATACAATCATTTCCTAATTCCTCTGTTCATTGAAATGCACTTCAGCTTGTTCGTAGATTTCGTTTACAAATAGACTTTTAAATAGTTTTTCTCGTACATCCATCATCCGATTCTAGTGTGGCAATTATCTTCAGATAATCCTTATTGCTATAATTTTTTGATTTTACTATAATTTATTTAATAACGGGTTTATCGGCTGTGGCAATTGTTTTGAGTCGATTAATGAGTATTTTCCAATCAACTTGTTGATTGTAGCCAATAACATCAATGCGCGGAATACCTCCCCCTTTAACGATATAATAACCACCATTTTTGGCTTCAGCCCCTCGCATATAACAAATTCTATTTCTTAAACGGCAGCCCCAACCCAGTTTTTCATAAGAAAACTCTTCAAAAAAGCTTAAAATACCTTGAGATAATGAGTTGACTGCGCCACCACCACTGCCAAGGTTCGACAAATTTTCTACCGCTTTCTGGCTGATGGTCAAAGGGAGGGTATTATTCTTTGGTGTCCCTAAATAAGCGTCAAATGAAACAGGTTGCCAATTCAAAAGCCGTAATCCCTTAAAGTAGCCAGATAAATGACCTTGTACCTTACCAAATTCTTTATACACATCTGTTAATACACCCAAGTTAATTTTGGTAATATCGACATCTGCCATAAGTTTAGGTCTCCTACTGAAGGGGGATTGTAAGCTCAATGTATGAATCACCACATCACCTTCAAAGGCTTTAATTAATAGTGCACCACCAATTTTCAATTCTTGGTTACGATAGCTAATGGCAGGAATGACACCAGAAATGCGTCCACTGAGCGGTGGCCCATCAAATGCAGTACTCATTGCTTTTAACGAAATAGGACGCAGTGAACCTTTTAAATTCCAGGCTACACTTTTTTTGCCAAAATTTCTTAAGTGAAAGGAATCAATGTGGGCAGCACCATCTAATATGCTAATGAAAAAAGGTTGTAATAATTGGATATGGTTGGGATTTAAATCGGCCTTTAATTGACCTGCGCCTAGCTTAACTTGGGACACCACATGACCGCCGTCCCAGCGTAATTTTGTTGGTAAAATGCGGCTCGCATGATTATGCCATTGCAATTTTCCTGTGAGATTTTTGATGCCAAAGGTTTTACGATCATTGGTTAAGTTAATCTGGCTTAAATCAGTATCTATGTGGTAGGTATCACCCAACAAAGATAAATTGCTTGCCACTGTACCTGTTAGCCCAGTTAATTGGGTATTTTCTAGTAAGCTTGAAAGATAAGCATCATAAAGGGATTTAATTGATGTTTTTGATAGTTGCAAGGAAAGTTGTTCTACTTTAAATTTTTTACCCAATTTAAAACGACCTGTTCCATTGATTTTAGCTACTCTCTGATGATAAATATATAATTGCTCAACATCCAGAGTTTGTTTAGCTAATTTCATAGTAACTGTCATCATCACAGGATAACCGGCTAAATCAATATAAAGAGGATCACTTAAGATTTCACCAGAACCGATGGTCGTATCTCCCACAATTTTCCAATCATAACGCCTTTGATTAATTTGAACATCAATCCAGGCCGTTAAGTTCTCGCCAGCCTGTGTGTCACTTAAACTATAATTCAAATTTTGAAATTTACCACTGACCTTAGCTTCCAATCGTTGCTTTTGTTGCTTTAGATTAATGGTTAAATTAGTATGAGCACTGACATTTATATTTTTAGGGATATCAATAAAGCGGTTGACTTTCGTTAACAATTTTTCTACTGAAATTTTCTTCAAACTAACCTCTGCTTGCCAATCTTTGTTAGATAAACGAGCAGTTAGGTCCATTTGTCCGCTGGCAAAAGAAATTTTTTTAGCAGATAAATCAAAGCGTTGAGTTTTAAAATCGTAACTAAAGGACAGATTTCTAATTTTCTTATCCAAAACACTATTACTTATTTGCAATTCAGCCGCAGGACAAGAAATTTTGTTCAAAGTGTAATTAGTTTGACGACAATTGAATTTAAGTTGATTTAAACTATTTTTGAGCGGAGATAACTTAAGGGTTTTAATGCTAAATTGTAAGCCAAGTTTTTTGTTTTTTAAAAAGGTAAGTTGGGCAACCACGTTTTGAGCTTGCCATCCATCCCCTTGAATGTTGCCTAAACGCAAATCAAGTTTATCAATAGCCACTAGCCAGCTTGGATAACATAAGCAAATCAACAGTAGCCCGTATTTCATGGTGAATCAGTCTTTATACATTTTGACGATGATTTTCCGATAATATTCTATTCCACCTGTTTCTACCTATAAAGTCAAGACATTGTTTGTTTAATATTTTAAACAATTGTCCTAGAATGAAAAATATTGTACCCATTGTGTAGCTAAGTTAGCGTTATTAAGCACAGTAACTAAACTTAGGTACGAGCACTAAATATGCTATAAATACACTACTTTTCCCCAAGGCACTTTACTTTTTCCTTTTACTAACCAAATAACTGGATAATGGTTAGGTTCCTGGGGAAAGACACCTTGCGCGTCCGTAAAATAAATCAGTAATTCTGGTGTTTGTCCCAGCTTATTAAGATAATCAAATGCAGGTCTAAAATCAGTTCCTCCCCCACCTTTAAATTGTTTGGGCGCAGAAAAATCTTCCCAAGGTTCGTAAAACCAAGGGCTGTCTTCCGTTAATTTATCATCACAGGCAAATAAAGCGATTGTTGCTCGTAATTGCCCTTTTAATGCATTAATTTCAGATAAAAATGCCTTTATTTCAGCATTGCTAATCGAACCACTAATATCCAGAACAATGACAATATTGATTTGCCCACTGCGCAAACTTGGGTAAATTGCATTGCCTTCACGACGGGAGGGTCGCATATAAGTGTAATCATCCTTCGCAGTCATACTTAAATAACTTGCTAATAATGCTTGCCAAGGCAATTGTGGCTGCAAAAAGTGATCAACAATTCGAGCCATTGCTCCTTGTAATTTTCCTGCTTGGAATGCTTGCTGTGCAGCGCCAACTAAGCGTTGTTGCCATTGTACTGCCAAAGTCTGTTTTTCTGTTTCACTTAATGGCGGAGGTTGAGTTTTTTGTATTTGTTGACCGCCAGTATTATTTGGGTCAGATTGTTGAGTACTTGGAAGCGCTACTTGGTTGGGTTGACTATTTTGCTGTTCATCATAGACATGTTTGTCCATTGGCTTATCATCATTATTCTCATCAATGAGAGGATAGATTTCTTCAGCCGTCATGCCTTCGTGTTCGTCAAAAATCAATACGCCGGGAGGTGGACTTAAACCATCTTGTAGTAGTAATGGGTTAATTGCATAATCGCACGCTAAATCCCAACGTTGTTTTTGGCGATGCTGCCGACGGGCAAAATGAGACAATCCACAATGTAAAGCTTCATGTGCAAGTACAAATTGGGTTTGTTCAGAACTTAATGCAGCTACGTAATGAGGATTGTAGTAAAAACACCGCGCATCTGTTGCAACGGTTTGACACCATTTAGGATCGGCTTCAACCATGGGCAAACGCAGCACGAGTACCCCTAAAAAGGGTTTATCTAAAATGAGTTTGGTACGAGCTGCAATCAATTTATTATTTATTTCTTTTGCTATCATCGCGTTCTTTCATGGCTTGCATTCACTTTTACACTTCATACCATATTATATGATACATCTAGCTGGCATTGAAAATATATTACTTTTCCTATGTATACTCAAGGCTAATCATGTCGACAATGCTTTATTATAGGTTTTTCCTGCCACGCGCCGCGCGGCAAAATTTAGAGCTTTGGTTTTGGCATGCGAAGGTATATTTTCAATTTTAACAATGACTATTACAAAAAACAGAAGCCTCGAACTTGTAAGCAAGTCGAGGCTATCTTTCTTGTGATTATGCACTCATTTCAGCATAATAATGTAGAATATAAAAATTATCTTTCAATGGCTAAAGCAACTCCTTGACCACCACCAATACACAGTGTAGCCAATCCTTTTTTAGCGTCTTGACGTTGCATTTCATGAAGTAAATCGACCAAAATTCTTGCGCCTGATGCGCCAATTGGATGTCCAAGTGCAATGGCACCACCATTTACATTTACTTTGGACAAATCCCATCCTAATTCTCTATTCACAGAGATAGCTTGTGCTGCAAAAGCTTCATTGGCCTCAATTAAATCTAAATCATCCACTGTCCAGCCTGCTTTCTCCAAACATTTACGAGTGGCTGGAATCGGGCCAGTACCCATAATTTTAGGATCAACCCCTGCATTGGCATAAGAAACAATTTTTGCCATCGGAGTAATACCCAGTGCTTTGGCCTTACTTTCTTTCATCAAGACAACTGCGGCGGCACCATCATTAATTCCAGATGCATTACCTGGGGTGACACTTCCTGTTTTTGCAAAGGCAGGTCTTAGTTTAGCTAAGGATTCAGCCGTAGTGCCATGACGTGGAAATTCATCTTCTTTAAAAATAATAGGGTCTTTTTTGCGCTGTGGAATTTCAATTGGCACAATTTGATCGGCAAATTTATCTACTTTTTGCGCAGCTTCAGCTTTTTGTTGAGATTGTGCTGAAAATTCATCTTGTTCTTCGCGGCTAATTTTAAATTGTTCTGCAATATTTTCTGCTGTACATCCCATATGATAGTTATTAAAGACATCCCACAAACCATCTGTAATCATACTGTCTTGCATTGACCAATCGCCCATTTTCATACCTTGGCGAGATTTTGGTAGCACATGTGGTGACATCGTCATATTCTCTTGACCACCTGCAATAATAATATCAGCATCTTCACAACGGATGGCTTGTGCCGCTAAATGGACGGCTTTAAGACCACTACCACAGAGCTTGTTAATGGTCATTGCAGGTGTTTCTACGGGTAATCCTGCATTTAAAGAAGCCTGACGTGCTGGATTTTGCCCCATACCAGCGGTCAAAACCTGTCCTAAAATGACTTCATCAATTTGTTCAGGGCTTAAATTTGATTTTTTTAATAAATATTCTATAACTTTTGCCCCAAGGGTATGGGCTGGAATATTGGCCAATTGACCGTTAAAATTTCCTACCGCAGTGCGGGCTGCGGCGACTATTACGATGTTTTCCATTAATTAATCTCATGACGTTGCATTGCACAAATTATACTATCATATTTTTTTCAAGATAGCATTCACAACCTTTCCAAATATAAATTTTCCACTATTGAAACTTTTTCAATATAAAAAATAATGTTTTTTTTTAGTACCCAATTTTAAACACTTTGACTATAATGGAGGAAATTGAAAGTTGTTAAGGTCATTTTCATGTTTAATCCCACTGAACGCATTATTGATGGTTTTGTTGAACAACTAGAAAAAGCCTATCGTCGTAATTACGGTAATTTAGAAGCGGCTAATGGCTCAATTATCGCTTGGGCAGGTCGCATGGCATTGGAACATTTTGCTAATAGCGATGCGCTTTATCATAATATGGAACACACGATTATGGTCACTTTGGTTGGACAAGAAATCCTCCGAGGTAAACATATTCGAGAAGGGGGAGTTTCCCATCGTGATTGGTTGAATTTCATTATTTCGTTGCTGTGCCATGACATTGGTCACATTCGTGGTATTTGTCGTGATGATGGCGAAGGTTATTACACCACAGGGATTGGAGAACAAAAAGTATCTTTGCCTATTGGTGCAACTGATGCTTCCATGTCTCCTTATCATGTTGATCGCGGCAAATTGTTTATTCGAGAACGATTTGGAGGTAATCCCGTTATCGATGCAGAAGTTATTGCGGCTAATATTGAACTCACCCGTTTTCCTGTGCCTGATGACACCGATCATCAAGAAACAGCTTCTTATCCAGGCTTAGTCCGCTCGGCAGATTTAATTGGTCAATTAGCTGATCCTCATTATATGCGTAAGTTGCCAGCTTTATTCTATGAATTCCAAGAAACGGGTATCAATCAAAAGTTGGGTTATACCACGCCTTTAGATTTACGCACGAGTTATCCATCATTTTATTGGAATATGGTTAGCCATTATATTCAAGATGCCTTGGTTTATTTACGAGTAACGCAAGAAGGCAAACAGTGGATTGCAAATTTGTATTCGCATGTATTTGCCTCAGAACATAAAGAGCTTGGCAATATTGGTGCATAATTTACTTAACCCTTGGAGAGTAATCATTGGAACTGCGCACCTTACTAAGTAAACTTGCTTTTCCACTGTTTATTTTAATGTTATTTTTTGTGGTGACAACCTTTTTAGCATTTTTCACCCAAGACGCGCATTGGAACCGGTTTTTAGGTCTAAATTGGCATCGCATATTCCAATTATTAGATATGCGCACGGAGCAATCTGTGGCCACCTGGTTCTCAAGCACTATATTTCTGGCGACAGCTTTGAGTTTCACCGTATTAGGGTGGGGAAACTTTTCTCATCCAACTATTTCACCGATGACTCGGTTAATCTTCCGTTTAACTGCGATGGGTGCTTGTGTTATTTCTGCTGATGAAGTCGGTGGCGTTCATGAAACCGTTGGCAAACGAGTTGGTGATATTATCAATCAAGCAGCTCAAATGCCACTTGATGAAAAAGGATTTTCTTGGATAGTTGTTTTTGCGCCAATAGCTTTAGTCTGCTTATCTTGGTTAGGTTATGCTTTACGTAAACTCATCGTCCCACTTGCACCAAAATTACGTAACCAATTGTACGTTGTGTTGTGGACCGCATTAATTTGTTTACCCTCAGTATTTTTCTGGGAAGCCTTGGCAGGATATTTTGATTATCAGGGATTGATTGCCGAAAAAGAGTTAATTTTTTTGTGTCTTGAAGAAACCAGTGAAGTATTGGGTATGTATTGCCTATTTTTAATAGCAACAGTGATGGCTAGGGTTTATCGTTTGTAAGTTGCCTCTTAGGAACGGGAACTAAATAAAATCAGAAACAAGACCTGGCAGGTTTTAAAAACTTGCCAGGTCTGATTGAAAACTTATGGAAGTTATTTAATTCCTGCTTAAATTATCAACTTTTTCCTAGCCCAATACCCTCATATCGCGAAATGGTATTTTTGTTTAACATTCTACGACCATCAATCACTAAAGGTGGATTGGGTAACTTTGCCAATAATTCAGGTAACTGTTCAAATATCGGCCAACGAGTAATTAATAAAATAGCATCTACGTCTGTGATGACGTCTTCTAAACTTTGGCAAAGTGTGATGTTCATTTGACTGAGAAAATCGGGCAAGTGTTTGAAAATAGGATCAAATAGTTTGATTTGTGCTTGTGATTCAATCAATGTTTGGGCAATAGGAAGTGTGGGCGATTCTCTGACATCATCCGTATCTGGCTTAAAGGCTAAACCTAATAAAGCCACTTTTAAATTAGCCAATTCTGGAAAATGTTTTTTCAATAACTTGATTAGTTGGTAAGGCTGTTGAGCATTTATCGTCATGACCGCGTCAAGCAAAGGCATGGGTGTAGCTGCTTTTTCGCCATATGCAATGAGTGCTTTGACATCTTTTGGAAAACAACTGCCTCCAAATCCACACCCTGCTTCAAGGTAAGTAGTGACATGAGGTGTAATTCTTTCACCTGTCGCTAAAATAGGACTAATGCGTTTATCTAAATGCATTGCGCCAGTAACTTCCGTCACATCTATTCCACCAATGGCAACACATAAATTAGCTATTTCATTGGAAAAAGAAATCAAAGTAGCTAACAATGAATTCGAAGCATATTTGATCATTTCAGCCGTTTTATTGTTAGTGGCAATTTTGTCTACTCCTTTAAAAACACTGTACAACTCAAATAATAAGTCAGTACTTTTTTTATCCATCCCCCCAAAAACAATGCGATCTGGTGACATAAAATCTTCAACAGCATTGCCTTCTCGTAAAAACTCAGGGTTCATGCCCACACCAAAATCTTGGCCTGCTTGTTTACCTGAACTTTGTTCCAACGCAGGTAACACGACTTCATCCGTTGTGCCAGGCACAACAGTACTTTTGACTACAACCAAGTGGTAACTAGATTTATGGCGTAAACACCCACCAATGGCTTGTGAAACAGCTTCTATGTATTGTAAATCAATGGCCTGTGTTTCTTCGTTAAATGGTGTACCTACAGCAATGAGGGATATATCACTGTGTTGAATTGCCGCATTTAAATCAGTAGTGGCTGACAAGTTGCGATGAATGTTTTTGGTGAGTAATTCATTTAAACCACGTTCATAAATGGGGGAAATTCCTTGATTAATTTGGTCAATCTTTGTTGATAACTGATCAACGCAAATAACTTGATGTCCTTTTTCTGCCAAACATATGCCTGACACTAAACCAACGTATCCAGTACCAATGACTGATATTTTCATAAGCAATATTTCTTTTTATTTATAAGGTATTATTTATCAACTGAAAAGTAGTAATGGCTAGTAGTGCATTATTCTTCCACACAAGGCCAATAAATTTGGCAAACACAAAATTGCTTTGCAAGATAAACGCAGTATCAACTACCAACAGCTAATTTCAATAATTTTTGAAGTTGAATGTATTTTTTCATAGCATTGCTTTAATTCATCGTAAGCTTCTTCATCAAAGCATCCTTTTGCACATTTAGCCATGATTTGGATATAAGGCTTCCAGTTAATTTCCCCTTCAATGTAATGTGAATTGTCAAAGCGGAGTATTGAAGAAATCTTGTCAGTCGAGGGCTTGTAACTATCCAATACACATTGTCGATAGACCTTGTTATTGCCTGGGCTGGTCTCAAAATTTTGATTACATAAGAAGATATTTTGTAAGGCATTGACTGCTTTGGGTGATTTTTCACAAGCCAGAATTTTCTGTGCGCAGGCATTCGAATCCAATGTTTTCTGGTGAGCATCCTCTTGGGCATGTACAGCAGGTACATAAAGTAAAATAGGGCATAAGAACCAAATTAAGTAATTTAAAATTTTAAACATTAAAGACTATCCTTTTAAAAGTTTGAACCGAATTTTAGAGTGGCATCAGGAATAATGATAAATCACTAGATGAGCTTTAAAATATCGACAAATAGCACTCGAATACAAAACAATAATGCGATGGATCCAAAAAGCATATGGCCAATATCATTTTCATCGTCCTCACCGTGATAGGTCAGCCCGTGGTAAGCAATAAAGCCAGTAATTAAAACAAAAATATAATCAAGCATAATCTTCTGATTCTGGGATGGGTGGAGGTAAATGAGGTTCAATTAATTCACAAATGGCTTCTGTATCAAAACTATTGGACAAACTCCGAATTTTTTCAGTAACAGGTTGCAAATTTTTATCCATTTTTTCAAGAATATCCGCTTCTTCAGTTAGGGCACATACGTCTCCTTTCATGCTTAAGTCAAATAAAGTAGCCAAATGCTCAGAAGGAATCAAATGCCAATCCAATGTTTCTAAAGGTATTTCTGTAAGTAACATAGGTTGAGTTGCAGACATTAATGATTCGTGAATTGTACTGTAAATCCAGTGTAAATTTAATAAATGACCAATTGTTTCTAATAGCTCTTCAAAACGAAAAGGTTTAGTCATTAATTTATCGCAGCCTGCTTTTGTCACGACTTGGCTGTGCTCAAAAATACTGGCAGAAACTGCAATAATAGGTATATTTTGGTAAATTTCAGATTTTCTTATTTCTCGTGTAAATGTAAAACCATCCATGATGGGCATAACCAAATCAGTAATCACTAAATCAGGGTTAAGGCGCTTAAGTTGAACTAAACCAACGTTACCATTTTCGGCTTCTATAATTGCAAAGCCCAATGGCGTTAATAAGCTTGTTAGTACAGCTCTGTTTTCTTTTTTATCATCTACCACTAGAATTTTGCGTGGTTTTCCTTCAAAGCCAGTAATAACGGGTAAAACTTCTTCTTTGACTTGTAACAAATTAGAAGCTTCAGGCAGAGGCAAAATCAATTGAAAAACACTTCCTTGCCCAAGTTGGCTTTCAACTGTTAATTTGCCTTGCATCATTTTAACTAATTTTAGCGTAATGGATAATCCTAGCCCAGTGCCTTCTGATTTAGCGGTAAAATGATCACCAATTTGGTGAAAAGGTTCAAATATTTTATTTACATTTTCTTGACTAATACCAACCCCAGTATCTTCTATCCAAAAAAGTAGGTTGCCTTGTTGGTAATCTATTTTAAAAGTTACACCACCTTCTTGAGTAAATTTGACAGCATTACCCAGTAAATTCACTAAAATTTGTCGCAATCTTCTTTCATCTACATGAATACCAATAGGTAATTGAGACAGTGGCTTAAAATTAAATGCAATTCCTTTTTGTTTTGCCCTTTCAATAAAAAGTTCGCTCACATTTTTAATAAATTGACTCAAACGAATCTCTGTTGGATAAAGTTCAATATGTTGAGCTTCTAATTTAGATAAATCCAAAATGTCGTTAATTAAAGTCAGCAAGTACTGACCATTGCGGTGAATCACATGAATATCTTTTTGTAATTCAGCAGTTAATGCGCTATTTTGTTTAAGAAGTTGAGTATAGCCTAAGATGGCATTGAGAGGTGTGCGTAGTTCGTGGCTCATATTAGCAAGAAACACACTTTTCGCATGATTTGCTGCATCCGCCTTTTCTTTTGCCTGAATTAAAGCTTGTTCATTATGCTTACGTTCAGTGATGTTGCGTATAAAAGTACAAAGATATTCTTTATCATCAAAATTTAAATACCATCCCGTCACTTCTACTGGAAACAGGCTACCATCTTTACGCTGGTGAGTAGTTTCTAGTAGAAATGATTTGTCTTGTTTAACTTGTTTCCAGATATTACACCATTGTTCTTGCGGAAAATTTGGATCAATATCAGGTATACTCATGGTAAGTAATTCTTCTCGTGTATAACCTAAATCATCACATTCTGCTTGATTAATGTAGGATAGTTTACCTTCTGGTGTTATCCATTCTACGACTTCCGGCGCATTTTCTATCACAAACTGTGCTAAACGTAATTCTTTCTCCATTTTTTTACGTTCAGTAATATCTTGAACAATTCCAAGCATTCGTTGCGGTTTATCTGTTTCATTAAAGAAAACTTCTCCTTGTTCATGTACATAACGTATTTCGCCTGAAGGCAAAATAATACGATGATCTATCTCATAAGGTACTTTCTCTAATGCTTGGGCAATAGCTTCTTGAACAAGTTGACGATCTTCTGGATAAATAAAACTCAGATATTTTTCATAGTTTGGCTCAAATTCATACGGTTCCACACCAAAAATACGAAACACTTCATCCGACCAAAATACTTCATTTGTGTGAATATTCCATTCCCAATTGCCAAGATGAGCGACTTGTTGCGATTCTTCTAATCGAGCTTGTTTTTGCTGAAGTTCTAACTCAGCTTGTTTTTGTTTACTAATGTCAACATGCGTGCCAACAAGCCGAACAGGTTTATTTTTCTCATCCCGAATAGCGATTCCTCGTGTCAAAATCCAAACAAGATGCCCTTCCTTGTGTTTCATTCTAATTACGTGTTCATATGTATCTATTCGCTGTTCAAGATAATCCTCTACACTTTTCATCGTTTTTTCTAAGTCTTCAGGTAAAACGAGTGCTACATAAGTGTCAACGTGATTCACTAATTCTTTATCTTGATAGCCTAGTAACTCTTTCCAACGGGGAGACAAATAAAGTTCCTTTGTGACTAAATCCCAATCCCAAAGGCCATCACTAGCACCTTTCATAGCCAGTGCAAAACGTTCTTCGCTTTCTTTTAATTGATCTTGAATTTGTTTTTGCTTGGTAATATCAACATGGGTACCAATGAGTCTCACAGGCTTACCTTGATTATCACGAACAGCAGTACCGCGCGTTAAAATCCAAATCAAATGCCCAGCTTTATGTTGCATTCTAAAGGTATGTTCATATTTATCTATTTTTTGCTCAAAATAATCATTCATTTTTTGAGTGATTTTTTCTAAATCCTCAGGAAAAGTGAGTTGCTGAAAAGTCTCAAGTTTGTTTTGTACTTCATCATCTGTATAACCTAAAATTCCTTTCCAACGAGGTGAAAGATAAACCTCATTTGTAATTAAATTCCAATCCCATAAACCATCACTAGCACCTTTCATTGCAAGTGCAAAACGCTCTTCACTTTCTTTCAATCTTTCTTGCACTTGCTGACGATAGGTCAGTTCTAATTCTAATTTTTTGGTTTGTACTTGTAATTCTTCATTTGTCGCAGTGAGTTCTTCAGATTGAGTCTGTAATTCCTCATTTGTAATGGTAAGTTCTTCTGACTGAACGCGTATTTCTCTTTCTAACCTTGAAAATAAAAGATACATATTAATAAGCAAACCAGTAAGCACACAAAGGTAACTTGCTTTCTTCAATAGATGTGCTGCATCAAACATCGTATCGAATAAATGTCCTGAAAAAGACACAAACATCATTTGTGCAATAAAATTGACAATAAGTGAAAGAATTAGCCAATGTTCAAAGTTATTGCTTTGCCAAAGTCCTTTTTTTAGATGACCAATCAGTGCCATCAAGAAAAAAAAGGCTGGCACTAACTCTTCTGGACGATGAAAAAATAATTCGGGGTAATAAGCGCGAGGTAAAGGCCAAAATACAAAAAATATGAAACTAGCAAACGTTAATAAACTTACGCCGATATATACTGTTTTTTCAGAAATTCTTCCTACTGGGCCTAATTTATCTTCTCTTTTCCAAGCTAAATAACTTAACCATAATAAAATAGCTAAAAATATGCGTGAAGCAGTCCAGCTCCAAGGGATTAAAGAAGGAGGAGGAGAGGGAAATAAGTAGTCAAAAAAAGTGGAAGTCACAATGGCATGATAGCCATCAAGGAAACTTGTGCCCAAAAAACCTGTACCAATAAATAAAAAGCTATTGTCTTTTTTACTATAAAAACGGATTAATGCCATCACACCTACAAAAAAGGCTAATATGGTTGCTACAACTTCCATCAAGGTATGTAACTGTTTATCGCCCTTCCAAGGTACCTCTCGCAACCAATAATAACCAATCAATAATACAATTGTTAAAATAATATAAGTTACAATTCTTTTAAACTTCAAATTATCTGGCATGTAGGTTTGCTCTAAAAATAAAACTGTCTTCAAAGGGAAGTTAGGTCAATATTTTAATTTTTCAACAGACTTAGGCCAAGCAACTTATATAAATTAGATGGCAGATAAAATAAATTTTTCTGAAATGAAGCAGGTAATGCTAGGCAAACCAACTTCTTTTTATTGTAATCATGCGCCTGTCAATACACCTACACACAAATTCATTATTATCTCAATACGCTTATTTGATATAATCAAACTTGGAAGCGCATTATGATTAAATTCACTTTACATTTTTTACCCTTATGAAACAAGTCAATATGATACGTTGGGTTATTATTATTTACCTGGGACTAAATTTGCCTCTCAGTGCAGAAGAATTTTGTCAATCAACGACAAAAATGGCGCCATCTCCCCCTGATTTGCCACCAGTTGAAGCAAATTCTGTACAAATTTTTGCAGATTATGCACGTGCCACAGAACAACAAGGTGTTTTAAAATTTACAGGCAATGTGACTTTACAAAAAGAACAACAAATTTTAAATTCTGAAATTCTGCTTTATGACCGTAATCAAGATAAAGTGAATATCGAAAGTGATTTTACTCTATGGGATGACACGTATATATTACAGGGTGAAAATTTACAACTGCATAATAGGGAAATGGGGGAGATTTTAAATGGCTACTACTGGTTATTGGGTCAAGGAGGACATGGTCAATCCACTAAAGTCATCCGTAAAGACAAAAATATTCTCTATTTAGAAAATGCTTCCTACACAACGTGTGAACCTAACAAGGAAATTTGGCGCTTAGAAAGTGAAAATACAACTTTAAATAAGGCTGAAGCAGAAGGGGTTTCCAGAAATGTAACCCTAAAATTGTTTGATGTACCTATTTTTTACACCCCTTATTTATCTTTTCCCCTCAATGATGCCAGAAAAAGTGGCATACTTGCGCCCAGCATCGGTAGTTCAAATGAAGTTGGCGTAGAATTTAGCCTCCCTTACTATTTTAATCTTGCCCCAAATTATGACGCAACCTTAACCCCTAGAGTGATGACTCGACGAGGGGTGATGCTGCAAGGCGAATTTCGTTATTTAACACAACAAACTGGCGGACGGTTGCAAGCCGAATATTTACCAAAAGATCGCGCTTTAGATGAAGATCGCTCTTCTATTACGTTTCAACATAGTGGACAAGTAGTAGGAAGTTTGTTTGCCGATATTAATTACAATTACGTTTCTGATAACCAATATTTTGAAGAATTAGGCAATAATTTGACAATGGCCAGCGTCACCCATTTAGAACGTCGCGCTGATTTGACATATTGGGGAGCGGGTTGGTCATTATTGGGTCGAGTTCAGCGTTTTCAAACTTTAGATATCAATCCGGCAGCACATCCTTATCAACGTATGCCTCAGCTTTTATTTAAAACGCATTTGCCGGAAAGAAATAAGCAGTTTAATTATGGTTTACAGGCTGAAGCCGTGCGTTTTGACCATGAAAGTCTTTTGGAAAAGCCAGTAGGCAACCGTTTTGATCTAGTCGCAGAACTTAGCCATCCTTGGCACACACCAGGCACTTTTTTAACCCCTAAAGTTACTTTACGTCATACCCGCTACGATTTACAAGAGGTTACACCTGGCATCAACGACAGTCCAAGTCGCAATACCTTTACCTTTAGTACAGATACAGGTTTATTTTTTGAAAAAAACACTAAATTATTTAATACCGCCTTAGTTCAAACCTTAGAACCTCGTTTATTTTACCGTTACACGCCTTATAAAGACCAAAGTGATATTCCGGTGTTTGATACCGATCGTTTTGATTTATCCTACTACCAATTATTCCGAGAAAATTCTTTTAATGGCACGGATCGTATAGATGATGGCCATCAAATGAGCGTTGCTTTAAGTTCTCGTTTTTTTCAAGAAACAACCGGTGCTGAGCGCTTTCGTGTCAGCATTGGACAAATTATGTATTTTCGAGACCGAGAAGTGATTTTACCAGATGAAGAAATTGACACTGATAAAACGTCGCCCATTGTCATAGAACTCGCTTCACAATTTGCAGATAATTGGTATGCTGCAACAACCTTTCACTATGACACACATGATAAACAAACAGAACATAGTATGTTACGCTTGCGCTATCATCAAGATAGTCAACACTTAGTCAATGCTTCTTATCGTTTGCGAGATGGAAAATTAGAACAAACTGACTTATCAACGTATTGGGGAATAGGTCAGCATTGGAATGCCATTGGACGTTGGAATTACTCGCTGCGTCAACGCAAAGATATTGAAGCATTTGTGGGAGTAGAATACGACAGTTGTTGTTGGGCAACTCGTTTAGTCATGCGACGCTATTTAAATAATATTGAAGGTGAATACAACAATGGTATTTATTTACAATTTTATCTAAAAGGATTAGGTGGACTTGGTAAAAAAGCAGATACTTTGTTAGAAGAAAGTATTCCAGGCTTTGTTGAGCGATTTTAATTTTAAAATTGCCTCAGAGATAGGCAGAAACCTCTGAGGTGCTCCCCACGCACTGTGCATCAATGCGCTTAAAACTTACTATGAAAATTATGAGCTCATTGCTGGCGTGTTATAAGTACGATCTTTTCTCAGCGTTTCACGTGACACTTTTTTCAAATGACGTTTTACCGCAGCCGCCGCCTTTCGTTTACGGATAGCGGTAGGTTTTTCGTAAAATTCTCGTCTATGCACTTCGGCTAAAATACCTGCTTTTTCGCAGGAACGTTTAAAACGGCGCATTGCCACATCAAAAGGTTCATTTTCTTTAATTTGGATACCAGGCATCGAAGGCTCTTACTCCTTTAAGTGATGGTTGAAACAATCTATTTTAAAAACAAAATAAGTAAAAATTTTAGTTTTCTTGCGCTAAAATTATATTTTATATAATCTTTAACCATATTTTTAAGATATTAAAAATAGTAACCTGCGAACAAATAACTTTGTCAACTAAAACTTTTATTATACCATGCTTGAAAGTGTTCTATCTTACCTATTTTTAAGTTTTTTCTTGCAGCATTCCTGTAAATCTTACAAGCTGCTTTTTTCTTAAAATAGAGGCTTATTTGCGTTGATCAGATTTGTCAGGATTTTCTCTTTCATGTAACTTCTGCTTAAGCTGTTTGAAACGCGCTTCTATTCGAGAGGCAAGGTAAAAATCAACGGCTTTTAATTTACGTGCTTGTTCAAGCTGTTCAACTGCAAGTCCTAGCTCTCCTTGCAAGTAGTGATATTCTGCCATTGCCAGATGAAATTCTGCGGGAGATCCAAGTTGTTGATTTGTCTTGGCCAGCAAATGGTAATATTCAGGATGTATATGCCGAAACTTTGGCATAATTGCTAATAAGCTTTTTGCTTTTTTGATCTGCTTATTTTGCAATAAATAGTGGGCATAATTTAAAGTCAATAATTGATCACCTGGGTAAATTTTTAGCGCTTCTTCATAAATTTGCATTGTTTTAGCAGAATCTTTATTTAACCAAGCCAACTTTGCTTGCAATACACGGTAAGTTGTACGGTCAGTATCATTTTCAATTAGCCACTTTAATTGTGATTGGACATCGGCTGTTTGATTACTTTCTAAGTTTGCTAACACCAAGGCATAACGCATTGCACGTTCATCCCGATAACGTCCTTCTTTTAGCAATAATTGCAATTTTTTAATCAATTTGGGGTGATTATGCTCTAATTCTACTAAGAGTTTAGCTTTCATCAGATGATACAAAACTTCATCTTCAATCACACTATGTTGATATTTTTCAGCCCGATCACGAGATTCTGCAATTCGATTGATGGTGACGGGGTGCGAACGTAGAAGTTCAGGAATATTTTTACCGCCACCAAAGCGAGTCGCTTCATGCATGCGTTCAAAAAAACCAGGCATATGTCTTGGATCGAAGCCAGAATTTGCAAGCAGTTGCATACCAATGCGATCTGCTTCTTTTTCATGAGCACGGGTAAAATTCAATTGTATCTGTATACCACCTGCAGCAACCGCTGCCACAGCAGCCTGAGCAACATCTGGATTACTCCCGCCTAAAAGGAATGCAGCGACAGCTGTTGCCACTAATAAAGGCAAGGAGCTGGTTGTGCCTTCAATGGTTCTAGCAATATGCCGTTGAGTAACATGAGCAATTTCATGGGCTAATACAGAGGCTAACTCACCTTCTGTATGCGTGGTAAAAATTAAGCCACTATGTACACCAATATAGCCACCAGGGACAGCAAACGCATTGATACTTGGTTCATTAACGACGAAAAAATGGAAATTTTGGGCAGGAGAATCACTATAAGCAACTAATTTGTTACCCAAATAATTGATGTACTGATTAATTTCAACATCTTCAGCCACACTCGCTTGCTTTTTAAACTCTTGAAAGAACTCTTCTCCAATTTTCTTCTCTTCTTCAAGCGACATCACTGTACTTGCTGATGTACCCATGTCAGGCAAATCAATGGCCATCGCGGATGAATGCCAAATGAACAATAATATAAACCAATATCGCATAATTTTTCCTTGTTGTTATCTACTATGCATAAGTTTAATATAAATTTTGTTGGTCAGTATGGTTTTGGCAGGATTAATACTCTTCTGGTAATAACAAGGTTTTAACTATTGATGATTTTTGTGTTACTAGCATTGAATTTAGGGTATTAAGGGACAACAAGCCGTTATTAGAATATAAATCTAAATACAATTTATAGGTTGGAGATATCACCATCTAGTGCTTTAGGAAAGGCAACTCAAAAATTCATATGCCTTTCAATCTTAGTAAGACCATCGTGGTGAAATATATTGAATATACTGATTTTCTTACAGCTAGCCCGCTGGTTGGGCTTCAATTTATCTTATTAAGCTGTAATTCAATCTACTTAACTAATCGATTTCCACTGATTTTTCTTGTATGCGTCTAAAAGCTCGGAATGTATCTTGCCAAAAGGTAGCATTACCTTCTTTTTGAATTTTTAAATTAACATAGGCTTGTACTGCGGCATTTTCAGTACTTTCAGTCCTTAAAATATCGTTAGCTGCCTCTTGAAGTTCAGTATCTTGCCCTGCTTTATCAGCTTCTACTGTATGAAACAAACCAATCACTTTGGTAATATCCTCAGTCACGGATTGAAGTTGTGCTGTAGTAATTTGCGATTGTGAATCGGCTTTTTCAGCCTCAATTGCTGCAAGCAAAGCAACTTGTTCAGCCTCATCAACTTCTGAATCTATGGCTTCTTGGATGACCATGCGCATTGCTGTTTGATCAATTTCTTCTGCCGTTTCAGCAAAACAAATTTGAATACTGACAATACCCATGATTAAAACCGACAATAAATTCTTCAACATGATTAATTCCTCGTTAAGCCCAGCGCATTCCACCACGTCTTACTGTATCAATTCCCTCTGTGTCGAAGGCATCTTTGTTTTCACTATGTAATTCATAGATTTCAATATTGTGGTCTGCAATTGCTTGGATATGCTCTAATTCTTCTTTGGCGCGCGTATCATCAGTAAATAAGTGGCGAAAACGTTGTTGTTGTTTTAAATAATCTGTCACAGGTCGAGGATTGCGAATAGGCATTGCACCAGCAATTCCGCCACGTTCTAGTTCAATCACAGGAAATAATCCTGTTTGCACTGCTAATCTAGCAACATCAATACTTTGCTCACCTTCAAATCCCCAGCCTAAAGGACAAGGACAATGGATTTGTAGAAAAGTAGGGCCATCAACAGCCATTGCTCGACGCACCTTTTTGCGAATATCAGAAGGATAAGCCACGGAAGCCGTTGCTGCATAAGGAATATGGTGAGCGGCGACAATAGAAATAATGTCTTTTTTCAAATGTCGTTTACCCATACGCTCTTTACCTGGTGGGGAAGTGGTTGTCATGGCAGCGTGAGGTGTTGAGCTTGAACGTTGAATACCCGTATTCATATAAGCTTCATTATCAAAACAAATATATAACACATTGTGTCCACGTTCTAACATGCCAGACAAGGCTTGGAAACCAATATCGAAAGTGCCACCATCTCCCCCCATTGCAATTACTTTGGTGGATTTTCCTTGGGCTTTTAATGCAGCTTCCATCCCAGAAGCAATGGCCCCTGTATTTTCAAATAGGGAATGCATCCAAGGCACACGCCAGGCAGATTCTGGCCAAGGTGTGGTAAAAATTTCTAGGCAACCCGTTGCATTAGCAATCATGACGTCGGGACCTGCAGCTTCCGTGGCTAAACGAGCTGCCAAAGCTTCTCCACAACCTAGACATGCACGATGTCCTGATTCCATGCCACGAAAACGTGGTTGTTTACGACGTAGATCTGCAGCAGGGATAGTAGTTTCTGTGATCATCATCGGTATCTGTTTAGTGTTAAGTTAGTTACATCCTAGCGATATTGAATTTAAATATCAAGGGGTATTGCATTTAAGGATTTGCAAAATCAGATAGTTAATTTATGGCTTCTAAATTCATGAGGACTTTATCGTAAATATCTTGTACGAGAATTTCAGCATTGATGCTTTTTAATTCTAATATTTGTGTCATCTCGTCTAAAATGGTGAGTAGCCACTGATTTTGGTTTTGGCGCTGATAATGTTCAATATAACATTGGTTTTGTGCAACAAGAATATAATCTTGCACAGTCTCCAAATTGCGGTATAAATCTGCTTTTTTGCTTTTATCATAACGCTCAGTTGATTTTGATAAGACTTCAATAATCACTGTTGGATTAAGCAAAGTGTCAAATTGTTCATCTTCAATTTTAGACTCTCCGCACACAGCAATGACATCTGGGTAAGTATAATCAGCTTGATTGACTTTCACCCGCATATCATTCGCGTACACATTGCAATTACGAGATTTAAATTGTACACCTAAACTAATAACCAAATTGCTGACAATGATGACGTGACTTCGACTTGCCCCTGCCATAGCATAAATAATTCCTTCAACAAATTCATGCTTTTCATCGGCCTGACGTTCAAACGTGAGGTATTCTTCTGGTGTAATGGCTATTTTTGGTTGTGCTGACATAATTAATTCCCCGTTAATCCCTCGTTGGTATGAATTATAGCTTTAATCCGACTAAACAGGCTTCATTACGTAAACCTTTCTGCACGTCGCCTATTGTGCCTAATTCTTGATAGGCAATGATATGTAGTTTAGAGCAGAGTTGCAGTAATTCATTATCAGCCAAACGAAATTCTGCCCGTTGAGGCCCAGTATCGCTGACTTTAGTTTGAGTAAACGTTTGGTAAAACAATAACCCATGAGGACGTAATGCGGCAATAAGATGAGGAAACAATGTGCGTTCTAAAAAATGGGAAACGACAATTACATCAAAACAATTAGCTTCAGGAGGCTGGGCTTCGACATTTTGGCAGGCGGTATGTACAATTAGATGTTGTTGAGTGGCTTGCTGTTGTAATTTTTGCAAAGCTGCTTCTGCATAATCCCAGGCATGAGTTTCTAAGCCATGTTTTGCAAGCAATAAAGCATTAGCTCCTAAACCACAAGCCACGTCCAATGCAGCTCCTCGCTTAGGCAATAAATATTGATATTGCGTGAGCACATGACAGGCTAGTGGGAAAGTACCCTGCACATGATAACGTTGATTCCATTCTGATTGGTTTAACACAATTTATCCTTCAACTTTTAATGTGGCTGGATCACACGCAAGTGTTTGCCAACTGCCAACCATGCGCCAGCTAAGCCTAAAGCAATGCCGGTGACCACTAGTATAAGTCCTGCTTGAATATCCAAAGTAATGATTTCAAACTCAGTGGCATAAAGTGTACTTAACTTTTGAATAGGGACACGTAATAACCAAAAAGAAATATTAACGAGCAACCAAGCGATTAATCCACCAACAAGTCCGTACCAAAAACCAATGTATAAAAAAGGTCTGCGAATAAATGCATTGGTACCCCCAAACAATTTGGTCACTTCAATTTCTTCACGACGATTAAAAATAGCCAAACGAATGGTATTGCCCACAACCAGTAAGACAGTAATCGCTAATAAACCTGCGAGAATAAGTATACCCCTTTGCACAACGGCAATGATTGTCAGCAAACGTTGTAACCAGCGCATATCAAACTGAGCCACATCAACTTCTTCCAATTTGTCCAACTCTTGCAAAAGACTGGGGGTGAGATGAGCCAACGCTGGTTGAATAATTAAAACATTAGGTAAAGGATTACCTTCTAAAGCATTTAAAGCCTCTCCAAAACCTGAATATTTACGATATTCTTCCAAGGCTTCTGCTGAAGTCACTAAACGCACACTTTGAATATCCTGCCTTTGCCCAAGCTGTTGACCTAAGATTTCAGCTTGTTGAATAGCCATTTGTGGGTTTAAAAACAACGAAATATGAGAAGATTCAGCCCAAGTTTGAGTAATTTGTTGTGCATTTTCCAAAAGTAAATAAAATCCACCAGGTAAAGCAAGCGCAATGGCAATCACGGCTGAAGTCATAAAATTTGCTAAAGGCGTGCTGAAAAATTGGCCTAGACTGAGAAAAAATACGTAGACGTGATGAGATAACCAAATGTTTCGGCCTCGCGTGACTTGTGGCTTGCTGCGAGGAGTTGGTGGAGTAGGACGTGATGATGGAGCAGTTCGTTTCATCAGTTACGTGGATAGGTATCCCCAATTAAACGACCTTCCTGCAAAACTAATGCACGGTGCCTCATTGTTTTAATGAGTGCTAGTGCATGAGAAGCAACAACGACTGTCACACCGACTTGATTAAATTCAATAAATAATTGCATAATTTCTTGTGCTAAAGCAGGATCAAGATTTCCTGTTGGTTCGTCTGCCAGTAAAATGGGTGGTTTATTGACAACAGCACGGGCAATGCCGACTCTTTGTTGTTGGCCACCAGACAGTGTAATCGGATAATTTTTTTCTTTGTTCAATAACCCAACTTTATCCAATGCAGCTCTTACTCGACGCCGAATATCTTGATGACGATAGCCTGCGATCATTAATGGCAACGCAACATTGTCAAAAATCGTTCGATCATATAATAAACGATGTTCTTGAAAAGTAAACCCAATGTTTCGCCTCAAGTCAGGAATACGTTTTTCAGAGATTCTACCTAAGTGTTGGCCATTAACAATCAGTTGTCCACTGGTCACTCTTTCGATTAGATCAATTAAGCGTAATAACGTTGTTTTCCCTGCACCAGAATGGCCAGTAATAAACACCATTTCACCTTTTTTGATATGAAAACTAATTTGCTTAATGGCTTCATATCCGTTAGGATAACGTTTAGTTGCATTGTTAAAAATGATCATGGATTTACAGGTAGTTTAGATGAATTAAATTTATTATAGCAAGTTAGTGCTGGGGGACAATATTTTACAGTTGTTTTCAAGTTAAGCTTACACCTGTTGAGTGATGTAAGCACTTTTGAGCTTGTCAATTGCGAATGCTATAGAACTCATGTGAATTTTCTAAAAAGTAGCGAATTTCTTAAGGATAAGTCTGACAAAGCAAAGTTTGAGTTTAGAGTTGGGATTTTGAGAGAGTACGTTCAAAGTTTTTTAGCAGGCTCTAAGAGCGTTCGACCCAAGCATTGGAACGTTCAACAACCCCTCTCGTTTTAACAGGGACAAAACCCGTTTTTCCGGGTTAAGTTTTTTCTTGTTTTGATGGCTTGGGAGAAAAGCGAATTTTCCTCATAATATCAGGGTAGACTTTTTCTAACGGTTGTGTAAGATATTCGGGGTGATAACCATTATCTAATAAGAGAGTCGTTTTAGGCATACTTGATGGTTTCTCTTTAAAATAATCAATATTTTGACTAAACATTTCAACCAGACCTACATCGTCTGTGACATTTATCAAACAGGGGGTATTGAACAGTTGTTACGCTTTCAAGCAGGTGGCAGTCAAGCACGTTTATCGGCGAGTGAGCAACAACAGTTAAAAGCCCATTTGGATGACAACTTGTGCCTGAGTACGCAGGTGGTGATTGCCTACGTTGAAGAACCATGGAATATTCACTACAGTGAGCAAGGAATGAATCACCTATTGCATCGTCTAGGTTATGTATACAAAAAGCCTTGTGCCAGGCAAAGCAAATATCCAGGCTCAAAAGGACTTTTTAGCTGAGTATGAAGCGCTAAGAAAGCAGCAACCTGCTGAGGCTCCCTGTTACTTCATGGATGCAACTCACCCTCTTTATAACCCCATTGCGAACTACGGTTGGATAAAGCGCGGACAAGATTACGTCGTAAAAACCAATACAGGTCGTCGTCTCAATATTAATGGAGCGATGAATATCAGTATGTTAGACCCAGTTATTCGTTATGATGATACGATTAATGCGGATTCTACAATCGCTTTCTTCAAGCAAAGCATCCTAATGTCCAAAACATTCCCGTTATCGCAGATAATGCCCGTGACTACCGGGCTAAAATCGTAAGTGAATACCTACAAACATCGCGTATTCAACTCATTTTCCTTCCACCTTATGCACCTAACCTAAACCTGATAGAACGTTATTGGAAGTTTTTTAAGAAAAAAGTGCTCTACGGTTCTTACTACCAGACGTTTGACCGTTTTAAGTTGGCCTGTGATGAATTCTTCAACCAAGCTTGTGAGCATGTCGAACTGCTTTGCTCATTATTGGCAGGCTGTTTTCTCTGCAACGGCTTGTGTCCAAGACATGAAACATTCTCGGATGCCTTTAACTAGACAACCCTGCTATGATATAGGCAACGCAATCATGTGACGGTATGCCGTTTTTTAAGGCTATAAACTTCCCTAACCACGCTTCCTTTTCATGTCCAAACTCTACTATGTAATTTGACGGAATCCTACATTTTTAGGTAAACGAGCTTTAGAGAATTTCATTGCCTGTTTGTTTCACGCAAGCTTGTCATCAATACTTCTATTGCTTCCCAACCTTCTGCGCCACTAACCACAGCGCAAATCACCAAAACAATAATATCCATGAGTGCATGGCGCGTCTTTCCCTTTCCAGCAATTCTCATTATGTAAAGAAATGAGGATAATACCAGCATAGGCTAAACGGAGGTGATGAAAATGAACGCCGCAATAAAATCAAAACCAGAGATAC
>JADGDF010000194.1 GCA_016745055.1 Thiotrichaceae bacterium
TCTTCGTGTGTCAGTTCGTCATTGCTTGCCAGAAATATATTATAAACCAATTACCTAAAAAATCTGTATTTAACGACTTTTCAATGGCGATGACTATAAACTCTTCTTTACCAGTCGGGAAATAGAGCTAGGGAACAAGGAATTAGTGAAAGAAAACTTTTTTCCAATTACTTAACAAAACAACATGACCTAATTGCTGTGTTTTCGTAAAGTGTTTTTTATCAGCAGTCACAAAATAACAGTTATATTGGATAGCGAGTGCATGATAGATTGCATCATAAAATGAAGGAAAGCCTGATTTGGCATGACCTGTATCGCAAATTTCCGATGCTTTTTCTATGCAAAGTTTATCTGGTGTTAGGAAACTTAGCTGTTTTGTTTCAAATTTATTAATGAGTTCATACACTGTTGAGTTGGGGAAACTACTCATTTTTGCAATCGCAAATACCTCATATAAAAACAATGCCGGTACTATTATTTGATAATCTTGTTCAATAAGTATTGAAACTAATTCAATAGCTTGTTGACGATCATCTTCACGTAAAAATAGTTTGCAAAATACGCAGGCGTCTAAAACAACAGTTAACTTGGATGTAACGGACATTATTGATTATGTTGTCTGATTTTTTCTAACATTTTCACCGATGAACAGGGTGATGTGACCGGTTCAATTGTGTGTATTAATGTGAGCAATTCTTGTTTTTGTAGTAGTTGTTTCTGTTTTATTTTCTCTTCACTTTCCAGTTTTAGTTGGATTGCTTCTTTGATGAATTGTAATACATTGCCATGTTGTTGTAGTTTTTGAGTTAATTCGTCAGGTAAGTCAATTGCAAAATGCATGTTATATTTTCCTGTTAATTGCAGTTTATTTTTGGTTGAGCTTTACGTTGTTCAACCTAACCTACGAGCTGATGCGCTTCGCAAAAAATGCTCAGTGCATCCTACGCGAGCTTTTTCTGACAAGAGTGGAACTTGGTCTGGTAACTGAACAATAAGGTGGTAATTGAATATTGCCAGTTTGTGTGATGTTTGTTTCTAGCTCAATAGTTTGCATTGTTATCCTATGAATTTGAGCTCATTGATAATATTGGGATTATTTTTGTAGAATTCGATGAATATATTTGTATCACATAAAATCATATGTTTTGGTTTGGCCATGCTTTTTGGCGAATAGAATCAATGGAAATGTCTTGATTTTCCCACAATCCTGCCATTGCAAAAAAGTTTTCGGTTGAATCGTTACTCTCTTTTTCCTCTGCTATTTCAATTGAATGCACAAACGTTAAAGCAGATAAAAACTCAGATAGCATTTTTGCTTTTTCTGTATTTTCTAGTTGAATGATTAATTGTGTCATTTTTTTCTCAGTTTGTATTGTTGTGATTAATAAGTATTGTTGTTGGGTTCCACATTGTTCAGTCAAGTAAGCAGGGTAGGCTTTTGCAATGCAAAAACCGTAACACAACGTTTGGGAGATTCGTACGTTGAGTTACGTCCTAACCCAACGTATCTGGTCAATTTGGATATATTAGCTTTATTTTTGGAAAATATGTTTTATATTTACTCAAATCTCTTGTAATAAGAGCAAGCCCGGATGTGCTAACGTGTGCTCCAATAAAAAAATCTGGTAAAGGCGCATTTTTTGTTCCTTTATTTCTTCGGTATTTTAAGAAAGTTTTGCCTGTTAAAAACAGTGCTTCTGAAGATATTTGCAGTATTTTAATGCCTAACTCTAACAAAGCCGCATTCAATTCTTCCATATGACTAAAACCAATTGATATTTCTGTATAAATAATGGGATTGATACATAAATTATGCGTTTGGCTATATTACTCTAATATACTTTCAGACCAATTTGCCCATTTAGCATCATCAGTAAATAAATCTAACAATACACACGAATCAACAAGAACATCATTCATTTTAGGATGCTCTTGTTAATTTCATAATTTCGTCTGTTGTCATATTGGCTGTTGCAACGCCGCGTAGTTTCTTAAACTTTGAAACATCTTTTGAAGAATTAATGGTTGATTGAACAAAATCCATCACCTCCACCAGTTTATCCATTGGGAGTTGTTTTATTTCTTGTAAACATTGGGTTTCTAGTTCTAAGCGGTTCATAGCTACTTTTTTACTCTTTTCTTTTTGATAATACGGGAAGGATAAATAGTTGAATTAGGCTTTTACAACGCAAAAACCGTAACCCAACAGTTGGGAGATTGGCACGTTAGGTTACGCCTGAAAGCTAACCCAACCTACTTGCTAAATGCATATAAAAAATATTTGAATCTATAAATCCTTTAGCGTTCATTTGCCTGTTCTCTGGATAAAAATTCAGTGTCATGCTCAACATGCTTAGGGTTGTTTGCTAGCATTTCAATGAAGTCTGTTTTTTGAGATTGGTTATCGTCATCAAGCATAATGATTATCTTTGCCTTTGAGTTAATAGGTAATTGCCTAAACTGTTCAGGAAGCTGGAGGGTTCCGTTATTAATTGTTGTTTCAAATTCAATGGCATACATTATTATTCCTTTTTAGCCTTTCGTTGGGTTTCATGTCGTTCAATCTGGTAGGTTGTGTGAGAGGTTTGCATGCTTATGTTGGGTTACGCCCAAAGCTAACCCAACCTACCTGGCTAAGATTTATCAAGTTAATCGGTTGTTCAGTTATTTCAGCGAGGATTGGTAAGATTGTCTTATCTTGACATAGTTTAGTGGCTATTGGTAGTCGGACTGAATAGCTACAGAGAAATAGGTTTTAAGTTTCTGCTAGAATAGTAAATGTCATCTATTAAAAGGAGAAAAACTATGCTATTAAAGTTTTTGCGTACGCTGTACCGAGGGGTTTTGGTGCTGGTGTTAGGGACACTGGCGGTAGGCGGGGTGCAAGCGGCGACGGATTGTGTGATAGTGAGTGCTTTGGATGTGGTTTTGCAAACGGAGATTTCGCAAGTAGAGTGTGAGTCGTTATTAGAATTATACCATAGCACAGATGGCCCAAACTGGACAAATAATGAGGGCTGGAATGTGACGAATGCGCCGTGCAGCTGGTTTGGAGTAACTTGCAATGCAGGATATGTTACTGAGATATATTTAAACGATGATGGCAATGGCGTATATAGAGGCAATGGTTTAACCGGCCAAATCCCTGATTTAAATCTTCCTAATTTAGAAATCCTTGCCTTGTCTCGCAATCAATTAACTGGTTCAATTCCAGATTTTAATCATCTACCCAATTTACAGCAACTTTCTTTGGGAACTAATCAATTAACAGGTTCAGTTCCTGATTTTAGTCATTTACCCAAGTTGCAGAGTTTTAGTTCAGAAGTTAACCAATTAACGGGTACAATTCCAAATTTCAATCATCTACCTAATTTGCAAGCCATTTGGTTGGGATATAATCAGTTAACAGGCCCAATTCCTGATTTTAGTCACTTATTCAATCTAACAGGTCTTCTTTTAATAAACAACTCAGTTTGCAAGGATACCAGTATTAATTATTCAACATGGCAAATAGAGAATAGAGGAGCTAGTGTAAGTTTCGCGTGGCTAGAACAATTAGATTCATTCCCCTATTGTTCTATTGAAAATAAACCACCTATAGCTTCATTCACTGCTTTTCCAAGTAGCGGTACAGTACCGTTAGACGTGCAAGTCAACGCTAGTTCTTCAAACGATCCTGATGGTAGAATTACTGGTTACGAATGGCAAACTTCCAATGGTTTAACAGCAGGTGGTTTAGTGAATGTCTCTTTTTATTTTGCCACTGCTGGCAACTACACCATTACCTTAACTGTGACCGACAACGGTGGCAGAACAGGTAAAACACAAAAAACTGTTACTGTTACTGAAGAAATGCGCGTACCTGATATTCGCATTGAACCCACCACCTTAATCTTTGAATAAAACGGGGAGAAACACGACTATGAAATACGCCACACTGATTAATGTACTTAGTCTATTAACATGTTTCTACTTACCCCCTGTACAAGCCGAAACACCGCCGGGCTTGCCTGCCAGCAGTGGGGACGATCCATTTGCGATTCCCGGTGCGGCTGGTGTCCATCAAACCATGTTGGCAAATATTGATCTCGTGGGCACTAAAACTGAAATCCTGACTTTTGACAGCCTCCAAAACATTTACGCCCTCTCTATCACCGGTCAAGCGGGCTTAAATAACGACACCAGTTTCATCAAAGTCATTTTAGTAGATGACCAACAACATGAATACTTGGTTTACGAGACTTATCCGCTCCTCGTCAATGATATGAGCTTTGCTATCCAAGCTGTGTGCAAAGAAACCTGCATTTTACCTCTTATCAGCACTTTCTCTTTGCGCATTGAACTCAAAGACGCTTTCATTATCTTGCGCGAACTCAACTATGCAGACAAACCAGTAGCGGGCGACGCAGACATTGTTACAGCCCGACAAAACGCTAAGGAAATTGAAGCCCTCAACACCAAAAACCTAAGTTGGGTCGCGGGAGAAACCGCTGTTTCAAGACTCTCTTTTGAAGAGAAAAAACGCCTGTTTCTTGAACCTGTCGTGCCTAATTTAAACGGCTTTGAATACTATCGCGGAGGGCTTTTTGAAATTCCTTCCAATACACCTCCACAGCCCAGTGCTAGCACGTTAGTGGCAAATTTCAATTGGGGTAATCGTCACGGCGAAAATTGGTTAACTTCCGTTAAAGATCAAGGACAATGTGGTAGTTGTTGGGCTTTTGCTTCTACAGGCGCGACTGAAGCCGTCACCAACTTATTTTTTAACCAACATTTAAACTTAGATTTAGCAGAACAGGATGCGCTGTCATGTAGTGGTGCAGGGAGTTGTAATGGCGGTTTACCGGGTGAAACACTGGACTACTTCACCACAACAGGCTTAGTTGGAGAACAATGCTTTCCCTACTCTGAAACTGATCAAGTCTGTCATAACAAATGTGGTGTGCCTAACGAACTAGTCCACATTGGAGGGAGAATTCCTTTTACGCATCCTAAAACAGAAGATACACTTAAACGGATGATTATTGAACAGGGTCCCGTGAGTGGTGGAATCGGTAGTTTACTGCACGCCATGACGTTGATCGGTTTTGAAACAGACCCAGACGATGGTAGAATTATTTGGATTTTTAAAAACAGTTGGGGACAAAACTGGGGAAGTAGGCTACTGGATAGCGCATGGGGAGAGGGTAATGCAGAAGGGGGTTACGCTTACGTTAAATTGGACATCAACAATATAGAGTGGACACACTCCATACAACTACCAATAACCAGCATCAATGGACATTCAATCAACTGTGTTGACAAGGACAACGATCAATTCTGCAATTGGGGACTTTCTGTAAACAAACCAGCAACATGTCCGGCTTTCTGTCAAGCAACTAAAGATTGTGACGATTCAAATCCGAACGCCAGTTCTTTTGATGCCAACTATAATTGTGGCAGTGAAGAAAATCCTACCCCCACACCAACCGAAAAAATTTTTACCATTTACAATGAAGGTAATGCCGATCTTGTGATTAATGCAATTGCCCCAGAAACTGCGGCACCTTGGCTTTCCGTTTTAACCACAACGCCATTTACCATTCGGCCCAACAGTTCTAAAACAGTGCCTGTACAAATTACTGCTTCTGCACCCAATGGCTCAGTCAGATTACTGGTTAATTCCAACGATCCTGACGAAAACCCTTATCCCAATGGTGTGAATATCGAAATCAGACGGCAATCTACCAGTTTACCTATTGCAGTTCGACCACTATCTTTGCCTTCGTTAACTGTTCAACCAACTGGGCAACTAACCAATACTGCCTCGGTTTTCTACGGTGGCATTGCCATCAACAACCAATCTCCACAACCCCAAGCGACTCTCAACCTTTCTGACAATGTAGCTGTTAGCGGTAAAATTGCGGTCAACGCGGCAGATGTTGGAAAAACAGCAGACATTTTCGTCTATGCCGAAGCCACACTCCCCAATGTAGACGGTGTATTCTACTATATGCTAGAAAATGGCTTAAGCATCAAACTGTGGGATAACCAACCTACTAACCTTATGGCATTCAAAGCCAACGAAGTGCTGACTGAAATTTATCCCGTATCTATGTACGAAGGCAAATTCATTCTCCCCGGTACCCTAAAAATCTACTTCGGCTACCGTTTGCCAGACGGTACACTGGTCTCAAACGAGCAACCGATAGACGTTACTATCAACGATTAGCCAGGGTCGAGTAGCTCCAAGGAACCACCCCTTGAGGCTCTTACAGAACCGAACGTGAAACTCTCGCTTCATTCGGTTCTTATCATTCAACCTTCTAAAAAATATGTATATTACCAATGGGCAAGTAACTCGTAAGGAGGGTAAGCGATAGCGTCATCCCATAGGCATCAATTTAAGAAATTCCTTGTCTGATTGGATTCAAACTGGTTAATATTTAGAGTAACAATAACGGATGAATCGAATGCC
>JADGDF010000195.1 GCA_016745055.1 Thiotrichaceae bacterium
AATATCATCAGCTAATCCATTACCATCAATATCAATATTGTGTTTATCGTCATCTTCTCTAGGTGCAATATAGTAAATATCTTCTTTGCGAAAACCTTTGCTGCGTAATACACGATAGGCTTGGTTGGCGTTAATTTGTAGGGCATCTCCATATTCTCCATCATCATTGCCTGAAATAATAATCGCTTTTTGTTTTGGAAAAAATTCGCCTGTTTTAAAGGAACTTACCCTGTTGGCAACTGGATCAGCAACATACACTTCACTCCCACCTTCATTGGAGACAATACCTGTCACTCTTGAAAATTGACTGGCATAGATACCTTGTTCTCCCCAAGTGGTCATTAAATTTCCATGGCTATCTAATTTATAAACAAGGTAAGTTTTTTGAGTTTCGTTTTGAGTTTCGGTAGCACCTAAATCAGTAAAGTACAAATTCTCTTGTTTGTCTGAACTAAGGAATAATGGTGTTTCTAAGTGAATTTGCAGTTGTACACAATGTGTATTAGTACATGGTTCATTTTGCCAAACTTCAATAAAATTACCCAATTTGTCAAACTTTTTAATTTGCTTTTTTGAAATGTCAGTGACAAATATATAATTTTGTATGGTTGTAATACCAATAGGCAAAGCAAACTCATCAATGTTGTCTCCTCTACCTCCAAAACTAAACTGAAACTCGCCTTCTTTGGTAAAAACGTCCACTGATGCTCTAAAACTATCTACAACATAAACATACTCATCAACTGTAATACCTGTTGGAATAATTATATTATTTGACAAAAATGAATCAAGCAGGTTTTTTCCAGTCTTTAATTGATTATTGCCCACATCACGCTCACCCAACTTTTTACTTAAGCTTCTCCACTGTGTCACTAAATTACCCTGAGTATCAAATTTTTGTATAAGAAAATTTCCTGGATTGGTGACATAAAGGAAACCTTCTTCATCAATAGCAACGTCAGTTGGAAACAATAAAGAATCTGAAGTAATGGCTTCTATTGTCTTAGAAGCATTATTCTCAGAAGAAAGGTCTTTTTTTATAATCCGGTGATTAAAGGTATCCGCTATGTAAAGTGTGTTCTCAAACCTTGTAACTCCCATAGGGAAATTCAAACCTTGCAGACTGGCATTACTAGAACGCCATTCATTAACTAATTCAATTTTGTTATTCTCAGATTGTTTGTATTGGCCAACGCTATTATTAGGAAAGTTGTAAAGTGCATAAATTTTTTCGTCATGAACAGCAACTGATTTAGGAAAAGAAGAAGGCCAATCAGCAGCATATAATAAGCGAAATGCAGTCATATTATAAAATAAAGGCCTAAAGTATGAATTTTCAACAGCCTTTACAAGTTTTTCAAAAAATTCACTGCCTTGTAATTGTTCTATATATTGCTTAGCAATATCTGTATCAAGCAGCAGTAATATTGTGTCATCTCTATTAAATGCTACAGTACTAGCCAAAACTAGTTGATAAAGTTTGGACTGCTCAACTTTCTCATTTCCAGGCATTCCTATTTTCATTTCTTGAAACTCTTCTTGTTGCCCATTATCCACGGTAAAATGTTCAAAAATAAAGTTTCCATTCTCGTCGAATTTTAAAATGCGGCTATTAGCTTGATCTGCAACATAGACATTATTTTCTACATCAACTGTAATTCCACTAGGATAAAAAAAAGTATCTCCATTATTCCATGTTCCCCAAGAATCAACATACTCTACTCCCGTATCTGAAATAAAATACCGACGTACAAGACGATTACCCCGATCAAGCACATATAAGTAGTCATTAGTACCAATATCCATCGCAGGCCAATCATCTATTTCTTTGGAAAGTGGAGATAACCCTATATCAAATGTATATAAAATTTGGCCTTCAGGACTTACTTTAGTTAGCCTATGTTGATATTGATAAAGAACCTCCCATTCTTGCTTTTGCTCGTTATATGGAACGAAAGTATCTTTATTTGAGCCCATGACATAGAGATTGCCATCTTTGTCCAATGCCAAGTCAGTATTTCTAATATCAGAACTTGCAACATCACTGTTTAAAGGTCTTTTAGTCAGACTTTCCAAATCATGCAATTCATTCAAAAGTTGGCCATCGGTAGTGAAAATTCGCACAAAGTGATCTGGTTCTCTCCATGGCACATATTTTTTACGGTATAACACATAAGCTTTACCATTTTTCACTTTAATATTTCGAGTCGCAAAATGTTCGTGACTGTCCAATTTCCATTGAGTAATAAAACGCCCTTTTTGATTAATTTTTTTTATTGATGAATTATTAGTATCTGCAACATAAATATTACCCTCTTCATCGGTATCAATATCCACAGCTTCATTAAAATACCAAGGTTGTTCTAAGACTGGAAAATAACCTGTAAAGTGGTAGTTTTCTATCGTGTTGGCATAGGCAATAGAAGCGGGTATGAATAGAAAAAGTAAGTAAATAAATCTCATCATATATCCCCTTTAAAATTCAATATTTATTTGCTCATTATAATCATAAAAATTCACTCACTAGAATTAATACCTTAAACGTTAAAACTTTATAGATAGGAGCCGGTTTGCAACTTGTTTATCCCGTTCTACGCAGGCTAAGAAATAAAGAAAACCATGGTGAATTATGCATGATTAAAACACGATGATTAGTGCCAATCATCAATTATTCTACAATATTTATTTCAATTTGACCCATACCAAAACTGTTGTATTCGCCTGCCAATTCAAGCGTATAATCTCCTGCAGGTAAATTATGGATGATTGCAGTGTCACTTGTGTCAATTCGATTTAATTTTTGTTTTTCTAACGCTTTTTGATCGGCTAAAGTATTTAGCTTCCAGTCCGAATTACTGACAATGAAATTCCCTTCAGGATAATTACGTAAAATTAAACGTGCATCTAAATTAGTTTGAATGCCTCTTGTTTGTAATCCTTGGCCTAGTCCTCGTAAAATGACATGTGCAGGCCCATCTCTAATTGAAAATCCGCCATAGATGTAGTCTTCCGCTTGTTTGCCAACATCACTTGTTGTTACTAAACTTGTCAACGTACTGGTTGATGAGGCATTCTCCATGTCGTAAATTGCTACTAAGCCAATGCCTGGTGAACTATTAGGTGCTAGGGAAACCTTGATGGTATAAGTGCTTGGTTGAAGATTAAAGGCATTACTTGTCATACCTGTTATTTTTTTACCATTTTCATTTTCCACAACCATCGTTAGATTAGGAAGTTTATCTTGTCCCTGAGCTATACCCATCACACCAATGAATACTTGTTTAGGTTGAGAACCTTCTATGGAAAATTTGGCAGTAGTAGGGGTTGTGCCATAACTTACATAGAAGCGGGTACTGAATCCTGTAAAACGACCAGATTCTCGCCGAACGTTAGATGTCATATTGTCCATCACTGCGTATCTAATGCCAGAACCAATATATATTTGTCGTTCTCTATCTTTTATCTCGAAGTTAAGGTTATCAGGAATTTTGGTATCAGGTATGCCATCACTGTTTAAGTCAAACTTAAATTCTGTATTAGGAGAAATAGTAGAAACACTATCCTTTACTGTTATAATAGCTTCATTTAAACTTTCACCTGAGGCAATGGTTTGCCAAAATAAATGGAGCAATTCCATGTTACTAAAATCAAGAACAACTCTGTTTTTTTTAATAGGTGATGACAAGTCTTTTAGACTAAACTCATTGCTAGGACCGTTGCCATAGTAAACAACTAATACCGGCATCTTACTTTGTAAGCTATTCAAAGCATCAACAACATTATTACATTTAATCAAAAACTTGCTTGAGGCATAAATAGTCAGAAACTTTGTGTTGTGATAATTATTATCCAGACTGTCTTTAATATTTTCGCAAGTAGCCTTTTTAGGTAATGCTTTTTCACATTGTAGGATGTCGCAGTCAGGGGAATTAGATAGGTATTCAATATCATTCGATGTATACCCTTGATAAGATAGTGCCGTATAGACTTTTTCAACGTCTAATTCTTTCTGATTTTCAATAATCATTGCTTTGAACTCTTTACTGCCTACAATTTCAAAAGTTTTACTTTCAGAAACAATATGACTGCCTTGCCTTGCGTAGACTTTAGCGGTGTATTTTGTCCCAGAATCCAAAATGTTGTCATTCTTAAGAATTTTGATGTTATCAAAGCTGTAATTTCCGTTGTAAAGATTACCTTTATTTATATTTTGTAAGGTTAAATTAGGATAACCCAAGACAGGTTTCGAATTGTCAGAGGTGAGCATGACATCGGTGATATTTGAAATTTTGGGTGGGATAATTTCTATCCATACTTTTACTGGAAGAGAACTTTCTTGGGTAATTTTGGCCTCAATATGTAGTTTTTTGCTAATGTCAGAGAAATTATTACTTAAATCAACTCTTGCAGGAGAAAGATTAATTTCTTCAATTTTTAATGTATTCTCAGGAGATTGTCTTGGAAGACCAATTTCCCAATCTTGGCTTTCAAAATGAGTTTGAATTTTAGGTGTTTGTTCACTGAGATTGGATGTTGCGCTTTTAAATGCGGTTCTCACCGTATTGCTATTAAGAATTTCTCCCCAAAACAAGTTGGAAAAGGAAACACCATGTTTCGAAAAAGTGGCTTTCTCATCTAAAGCACTGGTTATTACATATTCAATGTTTTCGTGTTCATTAATTAACTCACTAAATGTGCCTGAGTAACAAGCGTCATAAATAAACTGAATTTTATGGCCTGCATTACCGAGTGCTTTTAAGGCACTTGCAACATTTGAATAACTGAGGTTTGGCATAGTAAAACTATGGTTCGGCTCTAAAACTATTTCCTGTTCAATACCATGAGAAATAATATAAATTAATATAGAATCCTCACTGTCTTTCATAGCCCACTGAGTCACTGCATATTCAAGATTATCCAAAGTGAGATTGGCATTTATGTCATCAGCTAATCCATTACCATCAATATCAATATTGTGTTTATCATCATCTTCTCTAGGTGCGATATAGTAAATATCTTCTTTGCGAAAACCTTTACTGCGTAATACACGATAGGCTTGGTTGGCGTTAATTTGTAAAGCATCTCCGTATTCCCCATCATCATTGCCTGTAATAATAATCGCTTTTTGTTTAGGAAAAACATTCCCTGTTTTAAAGGAAGTTACGCGATTAGCCACTAGATCAGTGACATAAATTTCACTTCCGTCCTCATTGGGAACAATACCTGCAATTCTTGAAAATTGACTAGCATAAATACCTTGTTCTCCCCAGGTTGTTATTAATTCTCCATGAGTTGTTAGTTTGTAAATTCGATTCGTTTCCAAATCAGTAAGGTACAAACGATCATATTTGTCTGCACTGATGAATGTTGGTTCATCTAATGATTGAATTTGCAATTGTACACATTGTGTACTAGTACAAGGAGCACTATTAGCTTGCCAAACTTCGATAAAGTAACCAAATTTGTCAAATTTTTTAATCTGCTTTTTGGAAAAATCAGCGATAAAAATATAGTTTTGTGTAACAGCAATACCTAAAGGCAAGCCAAATTCATCAATATTCTCTCCCCTGCTTCCAAAGCTAAATTGAAATTCGCCTTCTTTAGTAAACACGTCAATTGATGCTCTTAGGCTATCTACGACATAAACATAATGTTCATCAACTGCAATACCTGTTGGCAAGATAATAGAGTTGTTAGACAAAAGTGGATCAATCTGATTTTCTCCAACTTCTAGTTGATTGTTGCCCAAGTCTTTACTTAAGTTTCCCCACTGTGTCACTAAATTACCTTGACTATCAAATTTTTGTACGAGAAAATTCCCTGGATTAGCGACATAAAGAAAACCTTCTTCATCGACAGCAACACCAGCCGGAAACAGTAGTGAATCTGAAGTAATTACTTCTTCTTCAGTAGTAGTCACATCAAATGTCTTGTCCTCAAAAGAAGTTATATCTTTTTTGATAATTCGATGATTAAAAGTATCTGCTATGTAAAGCACATTCTCAAATCTAGCAATACCTGTAGGAAAATTAAAATCTTGAAGACTGATATTACTAGAACTCCATTTACTGACCAATTCAATTTTATTATATTTAGACTGCTTGTATTGGATAACACTATTGTTAGGGAATCTGTAATTTACGTAAATATTTTCACCGTGAACGGCAACTGATCTAGGCAAAATAGAGTTCCTCGTGTCAGATAAAAAGAGTGAGTTTTCTTTATAAAAGAAATAACTTAAGTTTGAATTTTCCATAGATTTTATAAATTCTTCAGAAAATTCGCTTTCTCTCCATTTTTTAGCAGTATCTGTGTCTGTCTCAAATAACCCCCTGTCATCTTCTATATTAGAGTTGTATCCCGTTAAAAATCAATCAATTAGCTAGATAAAAGTTCCATAGTCCGGCACATACTCCAATTATTTCATCATATAAATCAATA
>JADGDF010000032.1 GCA_016745055.1 Thiotrichaceae bacterium
AGACTTTGGAAAAACTGCGAAAGAAACCTCAATTTTAGTCTACAATTCGTTATGCTAGCTTGTTTGGCTATCATTCTAAAAAAACTTTAAACAGGTTCTTAGGATTTTGAATGTAGGAGTGCGGAATTTATTCTGCATGAGCAAAACAAGTTTCACACTCCTAAATGATTTAATTCTTGTTAACTATTCTACTTCGCAATTTCTGCTAATTTCTTGGCAGGAATAATTTGACCATCTAAAGCAGAATCTTTTGCAGATTTACCGTAAGCAACACTGATTAAAGTACTGTAATAGACAACAGGTATGTTAAATTTTGTGCCATATTTGGCATTGATATGATCTTGATAGACTTCTGTATTCATTTGACAGACAGGACATGGTGTGACTATCATGTCTGCACCACCGTCGTGCGCAGCTTCCAAAATGTCCTTAATTAATACTTGTGCTTTTTCTGGTTCAGAAAAGGCTAATGCACCACCGCAACAAGATACTTTTTTATCGTAGTCTTGCAAAGGATCTGCGCCCAAAGTTTCCACCAACTTGTCCAAATACTTGGGATTTTCAAAAGATTCTCCCACAATACCAAAAGGACGGTTGGTTTGACAACCGACATAACCCGCAATCTTGATGCCTTCCAAAGGTTTAGTCACACCACTTTTGAGCTGATCATAACCAATATCTTCAATCAATACTTCAACCATGTGACGGATTTGTTTGTCGCCTTTGATGTGCAATCCACCTTCTTTTAAGGCTTCATTGATATCGGTCATGGTTTGAGGATCATCATGCACTCGTTCCTGAGCTTCGCGAGTGGCTAACCAACACGCTGCGCAAGTGGCAACAATATCCTGGCCAGGATGGGCCTGTTCTGACAACGCAATATTACGCGCAGATAAAGCAATACGAGGCAATTCTCCACCGCCACTGTAACCAATAGACGCAGAGCAACAATTCCAATCTGGAATATCGTTGAGTTTTATATCCAACGCATCACACATGCTGTTGACAGAGCGTTGGTAATTGTAAGAAGAGGCACCCTTTTGGGAAGAGCAGCCTGGATAAAATGAGTATTCTTTTGCCATATGCGTCTCCTAACCTGAGAATTGGGCGGCTTTAGCTTCTTCAATTTGCCGTGCTTTGTCTAAAATGGCGTGGAAACCTTTAATATCTTTACAGCCATGCCCACCAACCATTTCTACGGGTGTCATGCGTTTGGTCTTCCACATACCCAAACCAATTTTTTGCATTTTGAGCGAAGTTTTAATGCCTTCACCAATGCCATTCATGAAATACAAGGCCAATCCAAGTTTGAGTTCATTGACTCGACCTTTTTTGTAAAGGTTATCCCAGAATTTTTGTGAAAATTTAACGGTCGGTTGTTCTTTAGGCGCAATTCCCAAACGTTTACCATAATGTGCTAAACCATGCATAATATGAGTAATAGGCAGGCCGCGCGGACAACGGGCAATACAGTTGTAGCAAGAGGTGCAAAACCACATGGAACTGGAACCCAACACTTCATCTCGTTTGTTAGCACGAATCATCATGAAGATTTCCTGAGGAGGATGTTCCCAGTGGGGTCCCATAGGGCAACTGCCTGCGCACACACCACATTGCATGCACATGCGCACCCATTCACCCTCTTCAACATTGGCCGTAACTTCACGCAGGAAATTGTTACGATAGCGTTCTTTCATTTGTGTGTTTAAATCGGACATCGGTATCTCCTTGAGTATTCAGGAGTCAGAATTCAGAATCCAGCATGTTATTAATATGTAAGGCTTTTCATGTAAGTAGACAATAATTTGCTAACTTCTTCAAGTTGCACCATGAATTCATGTGTCTCGCCGTACCCTAAATCTTTTGTCAGAATAAGAGTAGTGGCGACATTCTTCCAATGAACCCTGTGCCATGTTCAGGTATTTTAAATTTATCTGGCACTGTTCGCTTTTTAAAGCCTTCAGCATATTTTTTCTCGTTACCAAGCTCTGCTTGGTAATGCCTGTCAGCAAAGTTCTGCTTTGTGGGAAGCAGAGCTTCCCATGCAGACACTCTCAAACAGAGTTTGGGAGCGAGCTTGACACTTAACCTCTCTAAAAAACAACTGAATTCTGTATTCTGCATTCTAAATACTGCTTAAAACTTAAATGGACTCATCCCAATTTTTTCAATGGTATCAGCCATATCATTGATAATGGTTGGCACCCGATCAATATCGGTAATCGCAATTTCAAAAATTTGTACCCGCTCAGTTTCCAGGTTTAACTGCTTGAGCGTATCATCGACTTTGGACATACGGATATGTGCCAGTTCAGAGCCTTTTACAAAGTGACATTGGTAATCTTCATCCTTGCGACAGCCCATTAACATCACGCCATCATAGCCGCTATTTAAAGCATCAGTCACGAAAATAGTATTAACTGATCCCAGACAACGCACAGGAATAATCCGCACAAAGGCACTGTATTCCATATGATTCATGCCTGCCATGTCTAAGGCTGGATAAGCATCGTTTTCACAGGCTAATACTAAAATACGTGGTTTTTCATCAAATTCTTCAGGGACGTCGACAGCCTTAATTTGTTGGCCAACGGAATCAACTGAATAGTTTTTGAAAGAAATTACCCGAACCGGACATGCGCCCATACACGTACCACAACGACGACAACGTCCTTCATTAAATTGAGGATAACGTTGTTCATCTTCGTTAATCGCACCAAAAGGGCATTCCACTGTACAGCGTTTACATTGCGTACAGCCTTCTTTACGGAAGTCTGGGAAACTTAAATCACCAGAACGAGGATGAGCTGCGCGACCCTGAGCTGCATTTTCTAATGCCTGAATGGCCTTCATGGCAGCACCGGCAGCATCATCTTGCGCTTGTTTCATGTCCATTGGACGACGCACAGGGCCTGCACTATAAATACCAGTACGGCGCGTTTCATAAGGGAAACAAATGTAATGCGAATCCGTGAAACCATGCACTAACTGAGGAATGTCCGGGCCTTGACGATAATCCAATTTTAAAATTGCATCATTAGCGTCATATCTTGGTTTGGGTTCTACTGGTTGGCCATTTTCATCTTCAGTCTGCACATCATCAATATTTACCCCAGAATTGGGTACCATGCCGGTAGCTAAAACCACTAAATCCACGTCAGTGCTGGTTTCTTCGTCTAAGATCAAGTCCTGCATTTTAACAGTTAAACTGCCACCATTAGCCGTGACTTCTTTGACCTGGCTTTTGGTGAAAGTCACCCCATTATCTTGACCTGCGCGATAGAAATCTTCACCACCCGCCCCTGGTGTCCGTAAATCGCTAAAGGCAATGATGGTATCCACTTGTGGATTTTGGTTTTTGAAGTACAAAGCCTGTTTAATACTGGTTAAACAGCAGTGGCCAGAACAATAAGGCAGTTCACCTTCTTTATCGCTGCGTTGACCCGCGCATTGTACAAATAAAACACTTTGCACTTCTTTACCATCAGAAGGCCGTTTAATCGCACCACCATTAGCTTCTTTTGCCAGTTTTTCCAAGCCTAATTGATCAACCACATCAGGCGTGCTGCCATAAGCCAAATGGCTCAGTTGGTTTGCATCATAAGGATTGAAACCAGTGGCTTGAACAATGGCACCAAACTTTTCGGTGACGTTGCTACCCTCTTTGTTGATTTCAGCTTCAAAACGACCGGGAGCACCACTGGTACTGGCTAAGGTTGATTTTAGATGAACCGTTACTTTATCATTAGATTCAATTTGAGCAATTAACGCTTCAACGCCAGTATCTTGAGGCGCTGCAAACGGTGCTACCACAGGAATACGTTTAAAATGGCGTGCAGCCATTCCGCCTAAGTTTTCGCTTTTTTCAACAATGGAGACACTATAACCTGCCTTAGCAGATTCCAACGCAGCCGTCATACCAGTGATACCACCGCCTACCACTAAAATACGGTCATTGCGCTCTTGCTCACCACTGTTTTCTGGCAATTCCATGTATTTAATTTCAGCACAGACCATGCGTATATAGTCATCTGCCATTTCCTGCGTTGTTTCTTTGGCTTCATCAGTATCCGGACGAACCCAAATGACGCCTTCGCGCAAATTTGCACGGCCTATGGCAACATTATCAAAGCTGAATGCTTCTGTTTTTGCGCGTCTGGAGCAGGCTGCAATAGCCATGTGAGTCACTTCACCGCCATCAACGTCAGCTTGAATCATGGCAATGCCATCTTGGCTACACAAAAAATCGTGTTGTTTAGCGAAAGCCACTTTACCTTCGCGTGTGGCTATCATTGCTAATTGATCTGCATTTAAGCGATCGCCGATGCCACAGCCTTTACAAATATAAGCACCTAGTTTCTTATCTGCCATTGATTAAGCCTCCGCTGCCGCTACTTGATTAACCACTTGAATTGCGCGTAAGGCACAACCCGTTGCACTTTGAGCAGCCCGATTCACATCTAATGCATCTGAAGCGCAACCTGCGGCAAACATACCGCTTTCTGGATCAGCTTCAATAAAGCCATGCTCGTTGACATTCACATTTAAGCCCAAGGACTGGAAGTCAACACTGGGTTGCATTCCAATAGCCAATACCACTAATTCATGTGGATTACTGTAACGGTGATAACCTTCCGTATCCACCCCATTTAAAATAGGATTGCCTGTTGCTTTGTCTAAGGTAATATTTGCAACTTTAGATTTGGTAAAAGAAATATTGCTATCGTTTTTAACTTTGCGGTAAAAATCTTCAAAACGGTCAATGGCACGAATATCAATATAATAAACCGTTGCTTTACCGTCATCTCCATATTTTTCACGCACATAAGTGCATTGTTTCAACGTTGCCATGCAACAAATACGGGAGCAATGTTTTAAATAATTTTGGTCGCGTGATCCCGCGCATTGGATAAATGCTATATCTTTGGCTTCTTTACCATCAGAAGGACGTAAAATTTTACCACCCGTCGGACCAAAGGGATCCATCATGCGTTCGAGTTCTACGCTGGTAATGACATTGGGGTTACGGTCATAGGCATAAGGCTGAATTTTATTGGCATCAAACGGTTGCCAACCAGTTGCCCACACAATGGCACCCACATTTAAAGTTATTTCTTCTTCTTGCATGTCAAGATTGACTGCATCATATTTACAAGCTTCTTTTGCTTTATCTGCATCTGCAGTGCCGATGAGACGTGGATCGATGACGTAACGTTGAGGATAAGCCATATTAAAAGTCAAATAGGCCCCTTTACGTTTGCTTAATCCATATTGAAATTCGTCATCAAACTCTGTTTCGACAACCTTGCTGCATTCGCCGCAAGCTGTACAGTTTTCATTAATATAACGAGGGGAAACTTTAACTTTAACGCTATAATTTCCTCTATCACCACTGACTTCAGCGACTTCTGCCATCGTCACTACTTTAAGATGACGATTGGCTTTAATACGTCTAAAATTAATTTCCATCCCACAGGTTGGAAAGCACAGCTTGGGGAAATATTTATATAGCTGAGAGACGCGCCCGCCGAGATAAGGATTTTTCTCAAGCAAAATCACGTCTTTGCCGCATTCCGCAGCTTCAAGAGCAGCAGTCATGCCGCTAATTCCCCCACCGACAACTAAAATAGTCTGGTTGGTTGCGACAATATCTGTCATGGTTTTCTCCACAAATTTAGGTCTTTTGGGACTTTTAAGACAATATTAGCATACGCTGTTATAGTCAAATACGCTACTGATAAGTAATTATGCGTCTATCCATATTTTAAATCTCAGAGAAGATTTGTTCTATGTGTTTGTAGATATTTTTAGGTACTTCTTCAGCAAACTTTATATTATAACATTTAAATATTATGATTCATCCAATGCCTAAAAACCGATAACTTTTAGATTATTAGACGATTCTTATATCAACAACCTTATATCTCTAAATTTCCACCTGCTTTGAATATAATTTCCACTCTGTATTACTACTGCTTTATTTGGTGTAACACTAACATTACCAAAATTTTTAGTCTCTATATACATTAATGGTTTAATTTTTTCATCCATGTTACGTGTAATGTAACGTATTTTTATGTTCTAATAATTCTGATAACTTTAGAGGAGAAAGGTAATGTTGACACTTTCGATCAAAAAAGCATTATTCCCAACTGTTTTAATTGCAAGCCTGCTTTACCCTTGGGGCAGTCAGGCGGCAAATAGTTCCAAATCGTTATGTGATTTAGCCATATTAACAGGTGGAACTTGCGTTGTTTTACCCTCCACCAATCAAAATTCCGAAGACTGGCAATCTAAATTCGTTAATGCGGTCACCACCGCTTTAATCGTCGCGCAAACAACAGTAAACAAAAATAATGGTATTCCACCTGTTACTCAACCTCCAGAACCAGGTGGTGGAATAACTATAACAAATCCATCACCCGTTGCTGCTCGTTACAACTTAAACGTAGATATTTCAGGTCAGGGTTCTGTAGTTCCACAGCCAGGCACCCCAGTGTTTATTAATTGTGGCGCAGATTGCAGTGAAACTGACATTGAAGAAGGGACTCTCATTGGTTTGGTAGCTAAACCTGCTTCAGGCTACACTTTCAATGGGTGGGGAGGCAGTTGCCAAAATTCAGACAGCGAAATCACCTTTGCTGTTAATCAGCATATGAACTGTACTGCAAATTTTCTTGAAATAGGAAGCACTCCTAACAGCAATAATAACTCTGGCAACAATGGAATCATCATTCCATCTTCCGAAACCGGTTCTGCAGGCGTTTACTTTTTATTATCTGGCGAACAATTCAGAGAATATACCTCCTTCGTCAGAATTACCAACATCACCAATCAACAAATCACGGTTAGCGCAACCTTGCGTGATGAAACAGGGCAAGTTTTGGGACAAGCCAATGTCCCCATGTTAACCTTGGATGCACAAGCAACTGAGGGGGTAAGTATGGTCAACCTTCAGAGCTTACTCAGTAGCCCCAATTGGAACGGTGCAGCTTGGTTAGAAGTCTCAGCACCTACAGATAGCATCCGCATGATGAACATGTTACGCAGCCCAAATACCACCCTCACAGATTTAAGTTTGCTGGAAAATAATTTAGCGTATAACCTGCCAAGTTCGACCAACCAATTGGATGAAATGTTCCTTATTCTCGCTAATCCAACCGATGACAGTATGCTAGACATTACAGCGACTGTGTACAACAAAGACGGTCAAGTACAAGGCAATGAACATGGATTATTAGCCGCAGAACTTGCACCTAAATCTATGACAATTATTACTTCCAGTATGTTAGAGCAAATGCTTGAAACGCCTCCTTGGACAGGTCGTGCTTGGCTCAAAATTACCAGTGATCATCAAGAGTTAAAATTAATGGATTTACTGATGAGCAAATCCTCAGCCACCATTACCAACATGAGCAGTGCTGCGGATAACGCTTTAAATAACTTACCCGGCACAACTAATGGCAATGGTGATACTGCCTTTATCAGAATCATTAACACCACAGGAAACACCTTACTCGTCCGTGGCACTTTATACCACAAAGACGGTTATATCCTAGGTGATGAAGACAGTGTACTTGTTGCAGCCTTACCACCTTATTCCACTTATGGAATAAACATGGCAGAACTTGAAACCAAGGTCAATACGGCACCGTGGACAGGAAGAGCGAGATTAGTATTAACCGTCCCCCCTTCGGGTGTCAAACTCGCTGCAGCGATTCGCAGTCCTTCTGGTACGATTACCAATGCCAGCGCGGTTGCAACCACGCATGTCTTGTACAATATTCCAGGCTCAATTAATGGTAACAATGACATTGGTTTTGTTCGCATTACCAATCCAGGTAATCATCCTGTTCAAGTAAAAGCTACTTTATATCATATGGATGGGACAGCACTGGGTAGCCCAGACGTTGTTTTAATTGATTCACTGCAACCTGCGAAAACAGAAGGACTTTCCATTACCCAACTTGAAACCCTATTTGGCACCCCACCTTGGACAGGGCGCGCCCGTTTAGTGATTACGTCACCCACCAGCAACATCCAATTGATGATGATGGTTAGAACCGAAGGGAATACTCTGACCAATCTGAGTGGGATGGTGGGGAATTAATACATTGAAAATTTAGTAGTTTTAATCTAAAAACGGGATAAACGCATCGATTTTGTATGTTTATCTCGTTAATAAACATAGTAAATAACGTTCACTAATGCGTTCTGGCAGATTCAATTGTAACAGTTTCAAAGTGACACGCCCTGTAGCTGTTAAAGCTAAAATGTGACCACTTTGTTCAAGTTTAAAGTGTTCAGACCATATTTCTTTTCGTGGGTGATATAAAGAAGTTATTTTCAATGTGTCAGGATCAATTGAAGCAATATCACTTCCTTTGTGTTTGTTACAAATGATACACGCCAAAGCTAGATTATCTGCACAGGTTTTTCCTCCATGTTTTTCTGCAATGATGTGGTCAATTTGATGTAACGCAAAGCTGGCTTTTTCAGGTACTAAGCAATATTCACAATCTCCTTTTGCACGTTGATAAACCAACTCACGTAAATGAACCCGAATATAAGTTTTACTCAACGTTTTGTTGCCTTCTCATGGCATTAAGTTTTGCTTTACGTACAAGATGTTCAATGTATTCATATTGTTGCCACGCTATCTCTTCTTCATTGTTTAAATCTTGAATACGCTGTTTTTCTAGTAATTGTTCCAGTTGAGCTTGCAGTTGTGGTGAAGGCCGTAAGTTCAAAATTTCTTCAGCTGTTGGTAAATTAGCTAAAAATTCTAATACATCGCTTAAGCCATTAAAGTAGCCTGAAGGTTTTGCCTCTAGTTCGCGTAAACCCAATTTTAATATTTGTGTTAATTGATGTTGATGTAATTGTAAACGTGGCACCAATTCATCAGGTACAGTTATTTGCATATTTTTTCTCCAGTAAGTATGCAAATCTACTTATCTTTCGTTGAATGTTGGCTAGCAAAATATTCTTGAAACCAATCGTGTTGAAAAGCATAACCATCACTTTGTTGTTTAAGTAGAGTTAGTTTTTTGGCATGCTCTAAAAAGTGAGTATAATTCCAAGGTGTGATTCCATGCCTGTAAAGTACAAAACGCAAAGCAAGATATTTCAGTATTTCAACACCTCCAAAGGTAATGAGGGTAAAAGCTATTCCCATTGGTAAGCCAACTCGTAAACCTAGGCTTAAACTGCCAGACCAATCTAAGTAAAACAGGCCAATTCCTGTGACTACTAGAATTATAAACGTACTGGTTATTAGTAATACACTTAAGTTATATTTTAAAATAGTTCCAATTTTTTGATTGGGAATAAATGCTTGTTTCTTTTTCCACTCACTTTTACGTCTTGAGTAATAAAATACAGCGCCTAAAGCAAAGCCCATGCTTATTGAAGTACCTTGGATTATTACAAAGGCCCAACTTGATATTGAAAAAATAAATTTACCCATAATAAATATAGATAAAGAACTCAAAGTAGCATAAGCTACCAATATTAAAAATATTCTTTTAGGATTATCTCTAATCCAAGTGAAATCAAACAGTACCTGGTAGTTGAGATTTATTTTTGATGAATTCATATGCGATGGCTTCACTACAAAATACCCTAGCGTAATCCCTATTGCACCATAATAAATTAGAGCAAAACTTCCCCAATGTCCTCCGTCGACTAACCAACCAGTGGTACCAAGAAATAACGCTAAATAACAACCTAAAAATATTGGGAAAATAATACGTTTAAATAATAAAACTAAGATAAATCCAATAAGTAAAGCGCATAAACTACCAATAACTGCGTAAGTACCTACCAAATACAGTTTTTCTACGAAAATACTATTGTCAATCCAAGAATTTAGCGTGTTATGAAAAGTAATCAGAAAATCAGGTAAAAATAACTCACAATTATCACAATGTTCTCTGGTTTTTTTAGCATAGCGCTCACCGAAAATTAACCCACCTGCACCACCTAACATAGAACCGAAAATCAAACTAAAGAATGCTGTAAAAAATAGTTGATATTTCCATTGCAGCTTTTGCTTAAAAGTCTCCTGATGAAATTTTTCAGAATAATTTGAAGGAGATAAATCTTCAACGTGAAAAGCTTTTCCCTTAGGAACAATATTAGCAAGGTGACTTAGCCAAGTCTCTGTTTCTTTTTGTGTATAAGGCAATTTTTCTTGAGGTTTTTTTGGCACTGATTTTTGAAAACATTTGGTAACATGAACCTTAATCAGTTCAGTTTTAAGATTTTTTATATCATGTAATGCCTTTTCTTGAATACTTTTAACAAGCAAAGCTAAACCGAATGGGATGCTTAAAAGTTTTTCAAAATTTTCGCGTTCTTCAAGCTCTTCACTCTTTGCCAAAAGAGTATTGAAAATTTGCAATTGATGAGAAGAAAGCTCATGGCCAATGTATTTACGAACATATTCAGATTTTAAAGTTTGTAAGGTAACTTCGACAGAAAAATAGACATTATCAAATTTGTCTTCTTCCAATAGTACGTCTTTTGAGAGTTCATACTCTTTAGGACGACTTGCAATGATAATTCCGCCTAAATCAGCTTGACCATGAGTACGAGCAAAATCACGAATAGCCTGTAAAGAATTAAAACCTTGTTGTTTAGGTAAGTTATCAAAGCTATCTAAAAGGAAAATACAGCGTTGCTCTTCTACGAGCAATGTGAAAGAAGATTCTACTTTTCTTTCTCCAATGCCTAATAATATTAGTTGCTGTTTAAGCCAGTCATCAAACGATAACGATTTTGTATCCCAATCAGCGAGGTTAAAAATGAGAGGAATGGGTTTTTGAGCATTGTTTTTTGCTTGTTCAATGAGTTTTTTGGCAATTAAATGCAATACCAAGCTTTTTCCCATACCTGCATCGCCTAATAACGCGCAAAAACCATAACCTTTTTCAAGCAACTGTTGTAAAAGTTCAGCATCCTGAGTTGGTAAGCTTATTTCGGATAATAGAATTTTTTCTTCGGGTATGTTAGGTGAATTTTTTTGAACTAAAGCATCAATATCAATCCATTGTTCTATTGCAACAGACAACTGATCATCACATTTCTCAGCAACTTTATTAAGTAAGTGATTTCGTAGATAGTCAGGAAAAGTTGGAGATTCTGTTCCTTTAGTTGACTTTAATCGCTCAATGACCTCAGCAATTGCTTTTTCTAATCTTTCATCTTGAAGTTGGCACTCTGTGCGAAAATTCTTAATTTCCTCCACTTCATTAAAATCTCTCGCTCGCCTTACTTGACATAACAAGGCATCAGCAACTTTCCTAGAAAAATATTGCCTTTTTTCGTATATCCAAGCTCGTAAAAGAGGGGATAACCATGTTCGACTTATTTTTATTTCAATATTTTCTAAAAATGGGCCAGAGTAAATGTTTTGAATATCCTTGATATTCCATGTATTTAACGCTTTTTCTAATTCAATTTTTAAATAGTTGATATTGGAAGAAACTTTGACTATAACAGGATCGCCTTTCTTTCTTTGTGGGACACGCTTTTCATCTAAGCGATTTCTTATTGTCCCAAGATGCCCAGAGAAATTTTTATAGAATAACTGCTCTTTTTTCTCATGATTAAAAGAAAGTTCAAAATTTTTTATGTGTCTACCGAAATGTTCCGTTAATAAATAGCGATCATTACTTAATGTTTCTTCAGCAAGAACAGTATATTCTTTCAGTTGCTCCAAAGTCGCTCTATTTTGAATCAGATTATTTAATAGCCCACGCTCTCTTTCTGTTAAACTTTCATCTATATATTCTTTACGTATTTTATAGACTTTGTTTTCTTGCTGGACATATCTACTTGATTCCCAGAATTTCCCATACAATATTTTCGAGAGTTCTGAAAATGATTCTGGACAAACAGGTTCCACAGGAAAGAAAAGATTTTGTACCTCATACCCCTTTTGAGTTTCTCCTTGATGTTCAATAATGACATACGCCGCAATTAACAAAGGAAAAGGAGGAACGGGGACTGTTTTCCCATTAAGTTTCAGCATAGGTTCTGAAAAAACAGATAAATATAGCTCTTCATTCATTTTTTTGTCTCCTAATAAATTTTAGGCTTAAACGCAGAATCATTTAAGATTTCCATATTATGTCCTTTTTGTCCCAATACGAAAAGCCCTTGTCTATAGGCATATTTTGAGACATCATCATAAATAACAGCACCCGCCACTGCTCCCATTAATTGGGCGTCTGCATAGCGTGGAAATAATACTTTAAACTTTTCCAATCGTGCCAAATGGTCTCTGACATCATCAACACTCAGCAAACTTTTAACTTCAACAGCGACACAATGGTCATCATTGGTGACCAGTAAATCAATTTCAGCCGATAAACCATTACGCTCTGCCATCAAATTACGGTGAACTTCATGAACAATGAGTCCCCTCTCTTGAAACAAGCGCAGGACTGCGGGTCTAACCATACTTTCAACAAACTCACCCCATCGCCCCCCTAATTTTCCTATGTCTTGACTGACTTTGTTTATTTTTTTGTCAGTTTCCTGCGAAAGTTGACGGAACTGCTCGTTAGATTCCTTAAATTGACGCTTGGTTTCTTGGGAAAATTGACGGAATTGCTCGTTAGATTCTTTAAATCGACGGTCGGTTTCCTGAGACTGCTCGCGTAGAAATTGCCTCAGTTCTTGAATTTCATGATCTGTTTTTTCAAACATCTTCCAAACTCTTTCAAAGCCATCGTAAATAATTTGTTCGTTCATGTCTTTCTCCTAGTAAATCTTTGGCTTAAACGCAGAGTCGTTTAAAATTTCCATATTGTGCCCCTTTTGTCCTAATACAAACAATCCTTGTCGATAAGCATATTTTGAGACATCATCATAAATAACAGCACTTGCCACTGCGCCCATTAGTTGAACGTCCGCATAGCGAGGAAATAAGGCTTTAAACTTTTCCAATCGTGCCAAATGGTCTCTGACATCATCAACACTCAACAGGCTTTTGACTTCAACAGCAACACAATGTTCATCATTGGTGACCAATAAATCAATTTCAGCAGATAAACCATTACGTTCAGCCACCAAATTACGGTGCACTTCATGAACAATCAATCCTCTTTCTTGGAACAAACGCAAAACAGCAGGTCTAACCATACTTTCAACAAACTCACCCCAACGTCCTCCTAATTTTCCTATATCCTGGCTGACCTTGTTTATTTTTTTGTCAGTCTCCCGCGAAAGTTGACGGAATTGCTCGTTAGATTCTTTAAATCGACGGTCAGTTTCCAGAGAAAGTTGACGGAACTGCTCGTTAGATTCCTTAAATTGATGCTTGGTTTCTTGGGAAAGTTGACGGAATTGCTCGTTAGATTCTTTAAATTGACGGTCGGTTTCTTGAGAAAATTGACGGAATTGCTCGTTAGATTCTTTAAATTGACGGTCGGTTTCCTGAGACTGCTCGCGTAGAAATTGCCTCAGTTCCTGAATTTCATGATCTGTCTTTTCAAACATCTTCCAAACTCTTTCAAAACCACCGTAAATAATTTGTTCGTTCATATTAATTCTCCTTACGAAGTAAGTATATAACATTCACTAAAGGCTTGGCATTCATTTTATTTCAAGCCAAAAATCAAATATTTTTCTTATTCCAAGATGAGGTTTTAATTATCTTGGATAATAAATTTCATTTAAATTCATTTAGTTAAAACAAACTTCATTCGTTATATTCTAAGGTAAATTTTTTACTCCTTGGATTTTATGTTGAGAAAAGTTGTATTAACCTTTTCCTTACAGTAGAAAATTATAAATGGCATTTTTAGCTGTAAATATTTTTCTATGTTTTGCCTTTTTATTCATTATTACATCGTAAGGAAAATCTTATGAATCACAATGGCCTGTTTAGGCCTATTATTTCACTAGTTATAGTGATTTTTCTAACAATTCCTATAGCTTCTACTGCAACAGTTGATGTTGCAACCTACAATCCTGACACAGGTGTGCTTCATTTACCCGCATTGGATTGGCCTAATGACTCTGGGAAAGTGGATGTTATTCAAGCTGATTTACGTTTGATTGCAGATAGTCCTGATATTGTATTTGAGCTTATTGCTCAACAAGAAAGTGCTCATCCTTCAGGACAAGCTGATAACGCAAGTTATGACTTGAATACCAACACGGTGAAAGTGCCTGTTGTTGAAATACGTAGAGACAATGGCGTGCAACTTTACACAGGAGAAATGCAAATCAATGAAGCAGAACAATTCATTGTTACAGAAGTTTCTGAAATTGATAGTGCATTATTAGCATCACTTCCCAAAGCGCCTAATGAAACAGATGATTCCATAGTAGAAGGGATTGATTCAGATAACGATGAAGTTCGTGATGATGTGCAACGTTATATTGCACTGAACTACTCTACTTCTGAAGAAGCGCCTGTTCGGGCTGTATTGACCAACTACGCAATGCAACAGCAACAATTTTTATTGGATGCTGATGATCCTGAAAAGACACTGGCTAACGCAAGAAAACGTAATAAATACGTGGATTGTTTACTTTATTTGCGTCCAGAAGATGGTGTAAATATCGTCCAAAATTTTGAAACGGTTTACATCAACACTGAACAGAGAGTTGAAGTTTATGCAAAGGCTGATAAACACCTAGCTGGACAAACATTTTCACTGACTCCTCGTTCTGAGTTAGCGGCTACTTGCGGTAAACCTGCAAAATCACGCACAAGAAGTCCAAATGATGGCAGTGAACAACAATTGGAACCTCTCTGTTCTTCAACTTATATTGCTTTTGTTAATGGTGTTAGAAATACTCAAGACTCTGCTTATGCGGCTTTGAGAGAGTTAGAAATAACTTTACAAGGAAAAATATTAGCTAATATTAATCCCAAATACATTTTAGTTTACAACCCAACTGAGGGAGCAATTGGTGATCTTTGGGAAACCATAACGCAAAAGTTTTTTCGGATAGACAGTAACGATATTGGTAGACATGTGGTTCTTTATGAAGATTGGCTTGCTCGTAACAAAAGGGTGATTGTCATCTCTCATTCTCAGGGGAATCTCCACGCAAATCAAAGTTACGATAGGTTAGTGCAAGCAAACATTGACAACCTTGATTCTAACTTTCGTATCGTGAGTTTAGCTAACCCAGATCAACGTGTGGCTGGCCAATGTTATCGTTCAGGATGTTCATCTGCACATTACACAACCATTAAGGGAGATGGTGTTGTGGGTGATGGAATTCTTCCTGGAATGCCAAGCAATATTGAAAATGACTGGTACTGCTCAAAAAGTGGAGAGTGTTCTGAAGAAAATAGAATGTATGCCCCTAAGTTTGATTATGGTGAAAATAAGGGGAAAGAAGACAAAAAACATCATAATTTTATAGGTAGTTATTTGAGAGGTAATAACACTCAACAATGGCTTATTGATAGAGTGAATACTGCGATTGATGAAACCCAACATCAAAACAGTTGCCCTTCAATTTATGGTGTTCATGATGAAGGGTTGAATGATTCCCAGTTTTTCACGGTTGATTCAGAAACCTATGAGGTCCAGAAATTGGGACAACTACATGAAAACGTCAATATCGAAGGGTTAGATATTAATACATATGGTGAACTCTATGCTGTCTCTTCTGATAGCGATACACCTGAACCACAAGACGATAAAACACAAAATCCTGGTTATCTCTACAAAGTTGATCCTAATACAGGTGAAATACAATCAATAGGGAATACAGGGTTTACAGACATTGACAGCATCACGTTTGATTCTGCAGGTTACTTGTGGGGCTGGTCTAAGGAAGCTGGTGCGGTGGAAATTGATGTAACCACTGGTAAAGCAACTCTCTATCCTGATGCGCCTAACATACAAGATGTTGAAGATGTCAGTGTTTCATGGGGGGATGACACATTCTACCTAGTCCAGAAATCCAAGTTACTAGTTTATGGCAATGAAGAGCCTATTTGTCATTTTGGTGGTAAAACTGAAGGATTAGAAATTGTTTTTTCGCAAGATGACAATGGCTATTACCAAGATTCGGGACTTATTGGCATACATGGACAACCATTCATTCGTGCGTTTAATTTTGCTGACGACTGGTCTTGTGAAAATAAACAAGACATTCCTGTTAAAGCAGAAGATTTAGGTGCTAAAAGTTCTGTTGATATTGAAGGCATTACTTGGATTGGAGAAATACTTCCTGATTAATTCCGTTTAAGTGTTTTGAAGGATTGGAACAGCCATTTCAAAGTTTCAATCCTTCTGGGAGTAGCTTTGATTTCAATTTATTTGTGCATTCAAAAATTTTTTATTCAAAAGGCTAACATTTCGTAACACCGCTTATTCTATACGAGTACAGGCACTCAAAAAGTGATGTTTGTTGTTTAAATTAGCTATTAATTGATAGGTAATATTATTTTATATTGGAGATATAACATGAATAGGTTATTTCTATTTTTAGTGATTTTATGGTCGAGTTCATCGATCTGGGCAGAAGAAGCTTGTAATTCAAGCGAATGTCGCTATACCGTGCAACTTGATAAGACTGGTGCTTACGTTGCTTTTGTCACATTACCTGACGGTCAAAAGGAAGGTATGTGGAGTTTATTGATTAATCAATCACGACAAAATCCATATTACGTAAACGGATTTTGGGCAGGTATGCCTATTAAGGAAAACAAAGAACAATCCAGTTGGATAGGATTTTCTTTGGATAAATCGAGTTCTATTCAGTTTACTCCCCATAACTGGACAAATTTTAACTCCCCTTTGACTATGCAAATTGACAAAGGTTTGGGGGACAGTCGAACACTCATGTACGGCCCTGTAGAGTTAATATCAGAACAAAAGAAAACCATATCTTTATCTGAGCCAGGCTTTTACATTGCCATGTTACAAACTCAGCTAAATGCGCCAAGAACTTACTCAACCCTTTCCTTAGAAGGTGATAGGCTTTATGGAGGCGTTGTTGGAGGTTGGCTCGATAGTTATACAGGTAAGTCTTATGGGGCGTTTGCAATTGATTCTCCACAACAAGCAGAGTTTTTGTTATATTTTGGGGATACCTTTGGCAGGGAAGGTTCAGGAAAACCAAATTTGGAGGTTTTTTATCAACATAGTGATGGGAAACAAGAGTTTTACTGGAAAGCGCCTGGGGTAAAATATACGCCTAAAGCCTCAACAACCAACTTACCTATTCCCGATAATGCAAGTTGGGCTGAAACTGTTGAATTTCTGCATGAAGGCGATAATCCTCTTCAAACGTCTTATGTAGATGAAAATGGAAATACTGTTCCTCTAAATATTGTACCAAATTCTGCTGCTATTATTGTGGGGAAGGTTGTAGACTCTTATGGTAATCCACTACCAGATGTGAAAATCAGTGTAGAAAATTGTGCTGAATGTGGTCAAACATTAACTGCCGGAGAAGGCAGCTTTGTTGCTAAAGGAGAATTTTTACTTGCTGTTCAAGGGCCTGGTAAATGGAACTTAAAATACGAAAAAGAAGGGTATATTGCCCTTGAAAAATTTGTACAAGTGCCTTGTGAAAAATCTATTACGCGAGCTAATATTAGAGCGTTAGTTAAGATTGAAGAAGGTGAAGGACTTAGACCGCAAGCGGCAGGAAGTTCTGCTTCTGGTGGTGTGGTAAGTGATGTCGCAGGTAAAAGGCAAGCAAAATTGTTTTTTCCGCCAGGTACGCAAGCGACCATGGTTTTACCTAACTGTTCTGAACAAAAGTTAGATGAACTTAATGTGAGTGTTACCGAATATACACAAGGTGATCCAGGGGTAGAAGGTGAGTCTACAGGTATGCCTTTTGAGTTACCAGGGGGAACAGGCTATACCTACGCTGTAGAGTTTTCGGTTGAAGAAGCGGAAAAAGCAAATGCTCGAGAAGTCAAATTTAATCAACCTGTTCTTGTTTATGTTGACAATTTTCTAGGCTTTCCTGTGGGTGCTCCTGTACCATCAGGTTACTATGACTATAACTTGGAAAATTGGGTACCTTCTGATAATGGTTATGTTGTAAATATCATAGGAAATGATGGTAGAGGACAGCCTGAACTTGATACAGGGGGTACCAATATTACTTTCAGTAATGAAGAAAAACAACAAATTGTTACTTGGTATAGTAATGAAGGCTGGTTTAAAAATCGTCAGGGCAAAGAATTTTGGAGAATTCCGGTCACTCATTTTTCTCCTTTTGACTTTAATTATCCACGCGTTCCATCCCCTGATGCAGAAGACCCTGATGTACCAGAAGCAACTGATAACGATAAAAATGAGGAAGACCCTTGTGAGCAAGAAGGTTGCATTATTGAAGCCCAAAACCAAGTGTTAGGCGAACAATTACCTGTTGTTGGTACGCCTTTTACTTTAAATTATCGCAGTAACCGCGTTCCTGGACGAAAAGCTGCTTATTCTTTGGATATTCCTTTACGTAAAGATTCCTTGCCTGAAAGTTTAAAACGCATTCGGTTGGAAATAAACATTGCAGGGCGACGCACGATTGAAGAAATCTTTTGTAATGAACAAAATCCTAATGTCGAAAAGTGCGAAAATCCCGCGCCATCCATTTATTATTTCGCGTGGGATGGTAAGGATGATTTAGGACGTCCACTACCTGGTAAGCACCAGGCAAATATTAAAATTGACTATTTATACGACGCTTATTATCAGCTACCTGCCAATGTAGCTAAGAGCTTTGGGCTTGATGGACAAGGGAATTTCAACAGTGAAACGGGAACTATTCGTATACCTGCGCGTCAAGAAATAGCAAAATCCAAATCTTATCGAAGAGAGCTAGGTGGAATTGATGCAAAATCTTTGATTGGTTTAGGCGGATGGACATTAGATTTTCATCATACCTACGATAGTATTAACAATGTTCTCTACGAAGGTCGTGGTAGCCAACGAAGTGTGATGGCAATTCCAAAACCGGAAAAACCACAGCAAAGTCAAGTTTTTGAACCGGAGCCAGAACCTCAACCAGAGCCACCTCAACCACAAGTTATTGATTTAACTGATAACATGCGTGTTTCTTTTTGTTCACAAACATGTGACACCTTAAATTATTGTGTTGCGGACTGTGGCAAAGTACTTGTGGGAGCTGCTCGTATTGAGAGTGATGCGCTTCAGTGGATAGGTTCTGAACCAGTCAGCTCATTTAAAGCTGAGAGTGATAAATCGTTTTTTGGGTTTACAGGACTTTCAAACCATATTTCAGAAACAACGCCAACTAATAAGTGGATTTTAGAACAGACACAATCTGCTTACATTTACGAGCCACTGGCATTTAATGATTCTCCTAGCCTCAATAGTTTTTTTGCTCCCGAATGGGTAGGAAGCGTAGAAGCGAAAACTTTATATACTACGGGTAAAGCATATTCCAGCGATATTCCAGAAGGTGGAAAGTATGGAACGGGCTACAAAATGGTGATTGTTCGTGGTGAAGGTAAACAAGACGATAGAATCAGCCCAGCAATTACTTTGGATATTAACGTTAATGACTCATCTGCATCCGTAGATGCGTCTGCCCAATGTTTAGCTGTGGGTAATGAAACCATCTTCACTGTCATACCACGTCTTGATCGTAGCTCGCCTCTTTTACAGGAGGTTGCTCCTGTGGAACACATTATCGTGGATTTAGAAGTGGAGGCAAAGAACACACCTCAATGTGCTTCATTTAAAGATGAGGTCTTGACGGCTAACAACTTTGCAGTCAATGATTATTTACATCACTTAAATGGGGTAGGACAAAGTGCCAATTCTGGGTGTGAACCGCGTCGCTACTCATTTTTAGTGAGCATGGATAAACCTTTTCAGTTTAAAGCAAGTAAACAATTTGCGACCCAAGATGAAAATAATCCTAAAGGATATGTTCAATATACATTCTCTGTGCGTGGACACAAAAATAGTAGCAATCCAGCCGAATGGCAAGGAAGTTACAAGAAGTTTCATCTAACTTCCACTGATAATACGCGAGGACGTTTTTCAAGTGTTCGTTCTGGTGGAGCAAGTTGTCCCATCATTGATAATGCTCTAATTTTTACAGGCAAAATTGCTTCCCGAGACGGCGGCCTGTTATATGAGTTTGAAGGTGGGCTCCACAAGAGAACATTAGACAGTTTGACAGGACAAATTATTTATACGTTTGACTATGACGAAAGAGGATTTTTAATCCGAGTGACAGACATAGATAATGATGTCACTGTCATTGAAAGGGATAATGAGGGTAATCCTGTCGCAATTGTGTCTCCTTATGGGCAACGTACAAGGCTAACCTTGAATAAAAATGGTTACTTGACTTCTGTTACTAATGCAGCTAATGAAGTCCATCAGTTAGAGTACACGAACAGTGGCTTACTTGTGCGTTACACTGATCCGAGAGGATATGCCGAAACCTATGAATATGATGAATTAGGTTTGTTTGTCAGAAATCTTGATGGAATTGGTGGAGGTTATACCGTTACTAGTGAGCAAAGTGCGGACGGGAGTTACTCCGTTAGTATGAAAACGAGGGGGGGTCGTGAATCAATTTACACGGTAGCTGGAAACATTAGGACAAATGTTACGCCAGATGGAAGAATCACAAGAGTTGAACAACTTCCTCCTGAAAAAGGGAAAGAACTGACTGATATTACCAGTATTCACAACCCTGATGATACTTATGTGTGGATTGAAGAAGCGCCTGATGAACGTTTAGCAGGTTTATATGGTTCACCGTCAACCAAAGTAACAGCGATTACAACGCCCAGTGGCTTGAAAGCTGAAATAGTCACAGAAACCGCAACAGACCCTTTGCCTATTTCTGATGGTTATGATTTATTGAACTTAAAACGCTTGACGCAAAAGATCAAAGTCAATGGCCGTGAGAGTTGGAGTGCCTTTAACAAGGACGACAATACGATCACAGCAGTGAGTGCGGCTGGTCGAAAAAATGTGTCCTTCTTAGATGACAAAGGGCGTATTGTTAAAGAGCAAGTTGCTGGTTTTGCGGATACTACGTACAGCTATGATGAACGTGGTCGTCTTGTCATGGTGGCGACAGGGGAAGGGGCTGACTCAAGAACAGCAACGTTAAGTTACGATGCGCAAGGGAATATAGAAAAAGTTACAGATACATTAGGTCGTTCTGTCAGCTTTGCCTATGATCCTGTGGGTAGAATCACTTCTCAACAACTTACTGATGGAAGGCAAATTTTCTACCGTTATGACATGAATGGTAATGTAACCAGCATTACGCCACCGGGTCAGCCTACCCACCATTTTAGTTACAACGGAGAAAACCTGCAAAGTGAGTATGTGCCTCCTTCTACCGGTTTAAAAACACCGCAAACTCAGTATATTTACAATCTGGATCAACAATTGACCAAAATCACCCGTCCAGATGGGCAAGACATTGATTTTGCGTATGATGTGACTAAAGGGCGTTTGAATGCGCTTCATACGCCACTTGGCTCATATAGTTATTCCTATGCTGATAAAAGTGGTCAACTTACAGGTGTGACTGCTCCAGACGGTAATAATTTACGTTATGAATACGATGGATTTTTACCATTGTCAGTGACTTGGGAAGGAGCAGTGCAAGGTAATCTTTCTGTGAGTTATGACAATGATTTTAGAGTCACGTCAACTCGCATTAACGGTGAACATGCGGTTAATTATGAATATGATGCAGACAGTTTATTGGTGAAAGCCGGTGATTTATGGCTCGTGCGTGATCCTGAGAATGGCTTATTAAAAGGCACACAGTTGGGGGGTAAAGAAGGTATTATCACACAGCGTGCTTATAACCCATTTGGTGAATTAGCAAACGATTCTGCAAGTCATCGTGGGAATGTGTTGTATAGCAACCAATATGCTCGTGATAAATTAGGTCGAATTACGCAAAAGGTAGAAGTAATTGAAGGAGTAAGTACAACTTATGCGTACAATTACGATCAAACTGGACGGTTAATCACAGTTACCCAAAATGGTGTAATCACAGAACAGTACAGTTACGATGCCAATGGTAACCGTTTGACAGCAAATACTGTGACGCATGGTTCAATGAGTGGTAACTATGATGAGCAAGATCGTTTACTGCAATATGGAGATAATGCCTACAATTATACTGCTAATGGCGAATTACTCAGTAAAACTACTCATGGAGCCACTACACGGTACAACTATGATGTACTTGGTAGTTTGCGTTCAGTTCAATTGCCAGATGGTAAACAGATTGAGTATGTGATTGATGCCAATGGTCGTCGTGTGGGTAAAAAAGTGGATGGCGTATTAACTCACGCTTGGTTATATCAAGGTAGTCTCAATCCGATTGCTGAATTAGATGGAAATGGTAATGTTGTTACACGCTTTGTCTATGGAGCAAAAGCCAACGTACCTGATTATCTAATTAAAGAGGGAAATACTTACCGCATTGTCAGTGACCACTTAGGTAGCCCACGTTTGGTGATTGATCTCAATACGGGAACTGTTGTTCAACGTATGGAGTATGATGCGTTTGGCAATGTTATCTTTGATACGAATCCTGGTTTTCAACCGTTTGGATTTGCAGGTGGTATTTATGATGCTGATACGGGTTTAGTTCGTTTTGGTGCTAGGGATTATGATGCTGAAATTGGGCGTTGGGCGGCGAAAGAGCCAATTGGTTTTATTAGTGGTAGTTCTAACTTGTATGCGTATAGCTTTAGCGATCCTGTAAACTGGATAGATATTAATGGATTGTATGCACTACCAGCAGCTCCATTCGTATTAGGAGTTGCTGAAATAGGAACTACAGCATTGGCAGCTTTAGCAGGAGTCAGTGTTGGCACTATTGCAACAGTTGTTGCTGTGGGAGTAGGGGTATATTTTCTCACTGAATGGGCTATTTATGGGGAAGAAAGTAATATTGGAAAATTACTTGACAAGTATAATAGAAGACATCCACAAAACTCATATGATTTAGAAAATAACTATTGTCCTATTTCTCCTGCTTATGCTGCTAGAAGAGTGGAGCCAATACCTGGAGGGCCAAACAATCCTCCTGGTGAATACCCTGGTCGAGGACAGGGAGGACAGTCATCTGGTGGTAGTAGTGGTAAAGGTGGGGGTAAAAAACCACCTAGTACTCCCCCTAGAAACTTAGGGCAAGGTGGAGAGGATGCATTCATCCCTGGTGGTGGTGATCCACCTCCTCCTTTAAACCCATTTCAATAGCTAGTAGGTCGGGTTAGCCTTCGGGCTTAACTCGACAAAATCTACCATTTCCACAAGTTGGGTTACGGTTTTTGCCCTACAAAAGCCTAACCCAACCTACATGGTTTTTTCTAAATTTCTTCCTAAAGTTCTGCTATCTATGTGTTAAAATAAAAAGCGAACTCATTTATGCTTATTCAAGAGGTATTTTGTATGGATGCTGTTACAGCTAATCATGCCAGCCAACACTTAAATCACCTCATTGGAAAAGTTATTTCTAACGTTGAACCCACTATTATTTGTAATGATGAAGGTGAAAAAGCCCTTTTAATGTCATTAGATGAATTCAATGCTTGGCAGGAAACGCTTTATTTGTTATCTAACCCTACAAATGCGGAACATTTACAAAAATCCATAGCCCAAGCCAAAATGGGAAAAAAACAAGAAAGAGAGTTGATTGAACCGTGAAACTGATTTTCACCGAGCTTGGCTGGGAAGATTTATCTTTGGTTTCAAACTCATGAACGCAAGTTATTAAAGAAAATCAATACTCTCATCCAAGATATTCAAAGAATGCCTTACGAGAGTTCAGGAAAGCCTGAAGCATTAAAAGCTAATTTATCAGGTTATTGGTCAAGAAGGATTAATGGTGAACATCGATTCATCTACGAAGTCAATAGTTAACAAACCGAATTAACAATTATTTCTTGCCGATATCATTATCATAAATAAGCGGGTAAATAGGGTTAGTCTAGCATCACCCGACAAAACCTGCCACAAACGTTGGGTTACGGTTTTTGTGCTACAAAACCCTAACCCAACCTACAAAGGGTCTTTCTTTCTCCAAAATTGATTTACGGCAAAGTAACGTTATAATACTTGAAACGCTATTATTTATTGTTTAATTACGATGAGGAATTATCATGTTACAAACCGTTGAAGCCCTTATTGATAGTAGTGGACAATTCCACTTTTTAGAACCTATTTCATTGACGAAACCCACAAGAGCTTTAGTAACATTTTTGTCTGATGAGAATGAGCTACTTTGGATGAAAAATGAAAATGCTCTTTTGAGTGAAGAAGCACTGGGAAAGGATTGGAATAGAAAGGAAGAGAATGAGGCGTGGTCACATTTACAGTAGGTAGCGTTGTTCTGATACCATTTCCGTTTTCAGATTTATCCAGAGCCAAATTACGTCCGGCACTTGTGATTACGGAGGTTGAGCATAATGACTGGATTTTATGTCAAGTCACAAGCCAAGCCTATTCTGATTCTCAGGCTATCGAAATTTCTAATGACAGTTTTCAACAAGGTTCACTTCAGAGAATCAGTTATGTAAGTCCGGGCAAATTTTACGGCTCATGCCACACTGATCAGAAAAAATATTGGACAATTAAAACCTGAAGTGTTGAAACAGATTGTGGAAAAAATCCAATTTATGATTGGTAGTGGTATTTGAGCTAAAGCATAGCCAAGTAGGTCAGGTTAACCTTCAGGTGTAACCCGACAAAACCTACAAATGTTGGGTTATGGTTTTTGCGCTGCAAAAGCCTAACCCCACATTTATTTCTCCACTTGAGAGAGATATAATTGATGTTTAATTATCTCTCTCAAACTCTGAAGCAGTAAAAGAACTACGCCCTCAACAGATTCTTGCAAATTTCGTAATTCAGCTAGGTAGGTCGGGTTAAGATTCTTGCAATACAAAAACCATCACCCAGCATTTTTTTCTTCACTTGAGGAAGATATAATTCTAAAGTAGTAGAAGATTATCACGTCCAGCATGTTAGAACAAATGACCTTGGACAGGATGGGCAAGACTCGTTCTAACCGCCCCCCCTTCGGGCGTTAAATTGGCTGCAGCGATTCGTAGTCCTTCTGGAACGATTACCAATGCCAGTGCGGTTTCAACAACAAATGTGTTGTACAACATCCCTGGTTCAATCAATGGCAATAACGACATTGGTTTTGTTAGAATTACCAATCCAGGTAATCATCCAGTTCAAATCAGGGGAACGTTATATCACATGGATGGCACAGTATTAGGGAGTTCAGATGTTACTTTAATTGACTCGCTGCAACCAGCGAAAACAGAAGGGCTTTCTATCACGCAACTTGAAACTCTGTTTGGCACAACACCTTGGACAGGGAGAGCGCGTTTGGTTATTACTTCTCCTGCCAACAACATCGAATTGATGATGATGGTCAGAACTGAAGGCAATACGTTGACTAATCTAAGTGGTGCTGCGGGGAATTAATGTCTTAAATACGTAACAAACCATACTACAACCTCCATCATTGTTCCCAAGCTAAGTTTGGGGACATTTAAGAATGATGCATGTATTTGCATATATGAACTTATTGATTCCTTTTCTCCTGTTCTCCTGGTTTTTTTAATATGTCTCAGCAATTTTTTACAAAGCGGTGGATCATCGTGGTAATGTTGTACAAGGTCAACTTGATGCCAATAATGTGAGTGATTTAGAAACTCCCTAGAGCGAATGGGCCTAGATTTAATTCATTCTAAGAAGCCTCGTAATATTCGCATTGGTAAAGTTAATCGTGTTGAACTCATTACCTTTTGTTTTCATATGGAAACTTTAACGCGAGCTAGTGTCCCCCTTATTGAAGGATTAAGTGATTTTCGTGATAATTTGTCACAATCTCGTTTTCGAGAAATTATTTCTAGTCTCATTGAAAGCATTGAAGGCGGGGAAAGGCTTTCTAAGGCATGTCCATCTTATCACTAACACATAACTTAATGAGGGAGTAAATTTATAACCCTGCTTCTAAACATTTAAACGCTACAGACGGGATTATAAACCCCGTCCTGCTAAGTACTGTCTATCCTCTAATATTAATATTAATGGCTTCTAAGTTATAAATTACTGTCCCATCTGACAAACGATAACCAAAATAAACTTTCAACTGGCCTGCACCCATAAAGCGACTTTGATACATTGTAACTTTCTGAATAGGTTGTAAGGTCACCTGCTCAAACACAGTTAAACCTGCAAAATCATCTTTAGACCAATTCAAAACACTGCCCATTTCGTTCAGCATAAAATACTGAGAACCATTGTTGGATACAATATATTCTGCAAAAATGAAAATATCGGCGGTTTGACCAATGTGAGCAGCATTCACAGTAATTTCCCCTCCTACTTTCACATTATCTTGCAAAGAAACAGAAGATTGGGTTTGAAAACTGTTATTCTCAAGTGCCAAACCACCAGAAAAGGCGGCGTAATGATTTGCACCACTGCCATTCGCATCGAATGAAATAGCGTTACTCAAATAAGGAAAGCTTAAGTGACGGAAAGTTAACATGTAATCATTGTTAAATGCCGGCAAATCAACGCGCATTTGTCGATTACTGGCTTGAGTAGTTTTCAACTGAATATTGACATTGTTTGCATCTGCATTGGTGTCCCATAATTCAACTGAGTAAGTCCCATCTTGTTGTAATCCACCAATAGTCACACTTGCACCACTGACTGACGCACCTGCTATACGAGTATCTTGCAACACATACACTAAACCTTGTTGACCATCGCCCGTAGCAAACGCTTCTAGATTTTGTCTATTACCACCAAAGCTAATATTTCTTTCCCAAGGCATACTAGGGAAGTTGGTGAAATCAATTTGGGTGTTTGCAAAAAATTTTGCCATGTTCTTTTGAGCCACCCACATTTTTTCCGTCAACCTTGGTCCACGAAATTCCAATACTTTACTTGGCCAGCGCAAAGGCATACCTGCACCGCCTGCGGCAAAGCCTGACCAAATCATATTATGAAAAGTTTTTTCATCCATATCTTGGGAATAGTGTCCATAACTTTCTACGTCAATCGGGCCAAATTCTAAATCAAATACTGGACGAAAATCCATGGTGTTGCCTATTTGATAACGTACTCGACGTGCTGCTTCAATGGTGGGACGAATGCTCATATCACCATCACCTGTCGTGGTTGGATCGGAGACTGCTGAGGTGTAATTGTGAATGCCTACAAAATCGAATAAATCATTTTGTAAAACAAAATCTTTCAATTCAAAACGAGGCTCTTCAATAACGGAAGAAATTGTCATCATGAACTCAGGATCAATGGTCTTCAGATGGCTTCGTAAGTCTTTCATCCACACGATGCGATCACCCATATCACGATTAGTATTGCTTGGGCGCGAAGCAAAGGTATCATTATCCCATTCATTCATCATTTCCCAGCCGAAAAAATTAGGATAGTTTTTTAAGCGACTGTGCAATGTAGATAAACGCTGTTTTTGCGCTTGTCGTGCTTGGCTATTGGTGACAAATTCTTCACGCGTGGAAATTTGACCTCCATTAATAATATTGTAAGGGTGTGCGTGGAAAATATCGGCACGATAGAAATAGTTATCCCAAGGAGTTAATGTCACAAAAATACCATTTTCTTGGCATAATTGCATCAAATCTTCCATAAATTGCAAAGTTTCACGTGTATAGGCGCTACCATCGGTTGTTGCTGGAAATTCTAACCAGGAAATTCCGTTGGGGAAGGGAACACCATTGTGTTGCACGGCATCGGCAAAGGCTAAATCTTCAATAAAAATCCGAAGGAAGTTAATGCCTTTGTCAGACAAGAACTTGATAAAGTTTTGAGCTTTTTCATCTTCAGGAATATTGATAGTTGACCAATTAGTTAGCCCTAAAGTGGGATTCCACAATTGGCGCGCGTATAAATCTCTGAATCCTACCCAAGATATGCCTGATGCTTGCGTGACGGGTAAGAATGCCTCACCGTTTTCATAAACAAAATAACGTCCCACAGAGGATGGATAAATCCGGCCTTTGCCATAATTATTCGGTACATTGGACGTATTTACCGTTATAGAGGCAGGAATACCGTAATTTCCTGCATGGTCGACAGCTCTGACACTCACTTGATATGATTTATTAGGACGTAGGCCTAAAATGCGCAGTTGCTCGATTTTGCCCGCGATTTTAGGAACAAAACTATTTTTGTACTCCACCGTTTTACTACCCAAGGTGTGCGTGATGACATATTCTTTTGCCATACCTGTACTATTGTCATCTCCAGTGGCTGTAAATGAAATAACGGCTGACATCGGCTGCGTGCGAACGACTTGTAAATTAGACACCGCCGCCGGTGGTGTGCTGTCATTTGGAGGTAACAGCATAATTCGCGCATAATTATCTGGGCCTTTTAAACCATCTCCGAACCACTCGTAAAAACGATTGACTTCCACTGGGTGATTAGCACGTAATGGTCCTTGCCCATCATCATCTTCCAGTACCATAATGTTGGCTGAAATCACGGATAATGCCTTTGGCACACCACCCAAATGTTGCCAGGGAATCGCTAACTCAACTGTGTACCCTTGGTCAGTATCACCATTGTTGTTGACGGTGCCGTTAATCGAAACAGCTTTTTGAATGGATGAAATTTCTCCATAATATGCCGTATTTCCTCCTCCGTTGCCTTTATCGTAGCGATAGTGACGACCTTGAATGGTAAAGGCAATCACTCTGTCTGAATCTTGCAGCAGTGCATCACGAGAACTATTAGGATCAAGGTAAATTTCCACGCCATCATCGCTATTAGTTTCCCAATTGTTACTACTGGCATGGTCATCCCATAACTTGTCATCGTCAACTTCAACTAAAATGTACAAATTGCTGTTGTCGTATTGGAACGAATAACGAATACGATTATCATCGCGGTCATACTTGTAAATATGACGTGACAAACTCGTATTCCATTCACTGCCATGCGTGATTTTGCCATCAATTGTAACGCTAGAACTAGCATAACGTGCCACGGCATCATAATGCAGCGGATTGATCGTATCTTTATGGTAATAACCATTGTAGGTACTGGCAAAAACAGTGTTACTACATAACAATCCAGTTAATACTATTTTCCGCAATAGTTTCATTGTATCCCTCTAATAAATTAATTAGAAATTGCATCGTAGCAATTTATCATTTTTTTGAAAAGGAAGTGTTTTTTGAAGAATTTCCCAATTTGATTAAGGATGAAAATGATCCGAATTTAGAGATAGAAAAAGCATTTTTTACCATTCCAGAAGAAAATTTTAGTAATGACCTTATGGGAAGGTGGTCAAGAGATGCATCCGCAATGTTCTTTTTAAATATTGCTCACTTGCCAAGTGTTTTTACTTTTTTAATGGATTTAGTTTTAGAATCTGTTTAAAGTTTTTTTAGAATGATAGCCAAAAAAGCTAGTACAACGAATTGTAGGCTACAATTGAGGTTTCGCTCACAGTTTTTCCAAAGTCTTCGGGACTTATTCAGCCAAGCAAAAGACCTTTCAACAACCCACCGCTTGGGCAAGACTTTAAAAGTGTGCAGTTCACTATGTTTGACGACTTCTACAGTCGCCTTGAGTGTGTGTCTGACTTCTTTGGCAAAAGGAGCTCGGGTATATCCACCATCTACTAACACTTTTTCTACACCAGACAATTTGCAACGTTCAAAAGCCTTCAAAGCACCTTTCCTATCTGTCACATTAGCCGTTGTTACTTCAATGGCATGTGGAAAGCCTTGTGTATCTACAGCTAGATGCCGCTTGATACCAGATACTTTCTTACCTGCGTCATCACCTTTTTTCTCAGCATAATCAACGTTCTTTACACTTTGCGAATAACTATCAACATACTTGGAGTGGCATTGCGTCCAAGGTTCTCTCGGGCCACGCCAACCTGTTTTTTTTAAGCTTTGCTCCAAGTTTTCCAGTAGTAATACACCCATTGCCACTTAGGAAAGCTTTCTGGCAGCATTCTCCACTGACAGCCGCTTTTGAGTACATACAATACTGCACAAAAAATTTCATAAAGCTCCACTTTCCTTGGACTAGTGCGTTTGCGGGCTCTTTACAGAAATGGTTGGATTTGTTCAAATTGTTTGCGAATTAGGAAGCTGGGGTATGTTTTTCTCATTATTCCATTATCTGACAGATTTTTGACTTTTTCAATGACTTTAAACAGGTTCTTAAAAAATTTCTAAAATATTAAAATTTGTGGCTAACAAGTAAACTATATCCCTTTGGAATAAACTGATTTAAAATGACAGGTTAAGTCTAATACCACATGGAATCATAATATGCTTTTTTTGTTGGCTGACGACCATTCACTTTTCCGTGAAGGCATGGTACATATACTTCTGGATCATTTTTCCAATACCACAATCACTCAAGTCAATTCTTGGTACGATACCCATACGGCAATTTCTAGGCAACAATTTGATTTGGCATTCATAGACTTAACCATGCCTGGGCAGGGTGATTGGGATGATGAGCTAAAGCAAGTTTTAGCGACATCGCCTACTTTGCCTGTCTGTGTGCTTTCTGGCTCGGATGCAAAGACCGATCGGCGCAAGGTGTATGAAATGGGGGCGGCAGGTTTTTTTCATAAAAGTATGCTAACCTTGGAAATCAAACAAAATGTTACCCAGTTACTGAATGGACAGCGTGTTTTTCCCAATGTGAGAGAAAACGCAATAACATCCTCTTCGCCTTCTCCGCTCACAATGCGTCAACGTGACATCATGCATTTATTGACGAAAGGTTATAGTAATAAAGACATTGCGAAGGAATTGAATCTGAGTGAAGGCACAGTAAAATGCCATTTCAGCAGTATTTTTAATACGTTAGGCGCTAAAAATCGCGTTGAAGCTTTATGTATTATGCAGAAGCAGCATTGGTAGTTGACGATTGTGCTTGCATAAGTTGCCCAATGGCTTGACGCAAAATATTGGCTTCTATTGGTTTATGCAAAACCTTCAATGGTGAGTCTACCAAAAGTTGTAGGGTTTTCGGATCCGTGTTACCCGTAATGAGCAGTGCAGGTAACGTGGTTGAAAAATGTTGATTGATGATCTTAATCGCTTCTAGGCCCGTGTCATCATCCAGTTGATAATCGCTTAAAATAAAATCTGGACACTGTACGAGTTGTTCCAATGCACGTTGGCTATTGTTCGCTGTCGTACTTGAATGCCCCCATTGTTTGAGCAACAAAGACAAAGCTTGCGCCACTGCCGCATCATCTTCCAGTATCAAAACATAGTAATTATTATTGTCTTCAAACACCTTCTGATTACTGTGAATTTCTTGTTTTACGCGCTTTTCACCGCTAGGTACTGAGATTGCCTGCGATGGCAAATCAATGGAAAAATGGCAACCTTGCCCCACTTGAGAATTGAGTGTGAGTTGGCAATCCATTAACAGGCACAAACGTTTCACAATGGATAAACCCAAGCCTAACCCTTTCTCACGGTTACGCGCTGGATTATTTAACTGATAAAATTCTTCAAAAATGCGTGTTTGCTCAATTTCAGGAATGCCAACACCATTATCAATCACTTCAATGCGTAAATGCCCTCCTGAACGATGGCGCATGCCCAATAAAATCTTGCCTGATTTTCCCATGTGTTTGATGGCATTAATCACTAAGTTTCTCAATACCCTTTCTAATAAACGTTTATCAATAAATACTTGGTGGTGCATAGTGACATAGCGTAATTCAATCTGTTTGGCATACGCCATATCATCCAATTGGAAATACAAACTTTTAAATAAGTCATGCAACGCAAAATAGTCATGCTCAACGTGAATAACACCCGAATCTAAACGTGAAATATCCAATAACCCTTCCAGTAAACCCGCTAAGCTGCTATTGGCTTCACTAATTTTTTTTAACACAGTGATTTGTTCATTATCTGTTAGCATGGGTTCTAAAACAGCCTCAAATAAATGCATAGCTTGGATGGGTTGGCGTAAGTCATGACTGGCTGCGGCCAAAAAGCGGGTTTTTTCTGCACTGGCTTTTTCAGCTTGTTGTTTTTGTAGTTCCAACGCTTGGGCTAATTCTTGATTTTGCTCACGCTGTTTAAGCGTTTGAGTATATAGATGATAAAACATCATGCCGCAAGCATAGGCCATAACCCAGAATATGGCTGTGCCAACTGCCATCCAGAAAAATATGCTGGCTTCACGCAGAAAGGCAGAAAGAATAATGGGCACTAAGCAGCCAGCAATGGTTGCATTCATAGCTAAATGATGCAGTGGTGTTGATATAACTGCACCTACGACAACGACACATATCGTACCGTTCAATAGAAGTGTATTTGCTGCATTATCAGGCTCAATAAACAACACCCATAGCAATCCCCACCCTAAACCTGCAAATGAGCTAAGTGGTATCTCAATCCAAAAAAACCAAACCTGTTTAATAGGTTCATAATTATTGTGGTAGTGGTAATACAACAAGAGCCAAATACCGCACAAAATTAGTTGGAAGGTAACCCAAGTGCTTAAATAGATTGGAATTACTGTTTTGCAGTTGGCATGGAAGCCTAATATCTAGTAGTCAATATACATTATGAATTTATTTTAATTGGAGTAAGAAAGCATGACAATCACAGTCACTAATATGAGGGATTCTGACATTGAAGTAGCCATCAATCAATGGGGGGACAATGGTAGTACTGGGTATTACACGATTCACTCAGGAAATAAAAGTGGAACATGGAACCGGGGTAGTAGTAGAGGGTTTGTCATGATGGTCAAGGACAAGGACTCTATCACAGAAATACCCTATTATGTTCAACATAATAGCAATGTACAGGTGCATGAAGACAAAGTAATGGATGGTACACATCACTTAAGTAACCTCAACGACTGCCGCCGATAGCAGGGTAGTCCACGATTTGTTTTATGGGCGTTTCATAGATGATTGGGTGATTTTATGTCGGACTCACAACCAGTTACGAACTATAGGGCAGGTAATGAATTGGGTGTTGGATGCCGTGGAAATGACTAAACACCCGTATAAGACGTATATTGGTCGGATTAAAACCACCGGCTTTGATTTCCTCGGCTACTGCATTGGTAGTCATTTACTCAAAGCCAGGTAGGGTCGGTGCAATGTTAGGCATCAATTTAAGCACTCCAATTGGCCATTTGGTCAACAGTGTTGAGTTTCTTCCTGCGTTTATTGTTCGAGCAACCATAGGAAAATCGCTGTGAA
>JADGDF010000033.1 GCA_016745055.1 Thiotrichaceae bacterium
ATTTACCACTTCTCATTAGCTTGTTTTCTATCTTTTGGATTGTCCTACATACATTGGATTCTGATAAGCCGTAATCTATCCCCAAATGATACTGAGTTCTATACTCTCTGAAATACGTGAGTGTCATACATAGTTGCTCTTCATAACTTAGCTTAGGTGTGTTACCCAGTCTGGTTCGAGCTCTACACATTCACCATCTCTTCAAATAGTTCTTTACTTACTCCTAAATAGCGTTTAAACCTTTCATTTGATAAAACTTTCAGTTTTTCGTAATTCATATTGCTTTCTTATGGACTTGTTTAGTTTCTATAACCACTAGTTTAACTTTTCTCCCCATTTTTTCAATACCTTATTTCGCAATAAGTCTAATTTTTTGCCCGCTTTTCAAATCGGGAGAAAACTCGGCGAAACTGTTTAATCTTGTCTATAAAGCATTCAATCAGATGACGTTCTTTATAAACGTGCTTGTCATATTCACGAGGCTCTTTGCGATTAGCTTTCGGTGGAATAACAGGAATAATCCCCTGTTTGCGTAATTGTTCAATCAATTTATCAGCATCATAAGCCTTATCCATCGACGCATACGTTGCTTTTAGGCCTTCAATCAAAATATAGGCTTGAGTAATATCTGCGGCACCCGTAAGAATAAAGTCCAAAGGATTGCATAAAGCATCAACCATGACATGGTGTGTAGTAAACCTACCTTTTGAACGACCTAATGCTTGCTCTTGAGGTTCATCCAGATGGCTTTGAGGCACACCGGCATTCGCACGTACAACTGTACCGTCTATCATAATGCTTTCCATATCAGGGTCATTGGCGAGCATGCATCTGTGCCCAAATATCTTTGTCACCCCCTCTAATAAAGCCTCTGTAGACGCTGTTCCATTTACCTTTGTCTTTTGGTAACAAACACCATTGAGCACCAACCACTACGGAGCTCCCACAAGGCAGCCTCTACAAAAGGCTGGCTTTTTCTGTTTTCACTATGCTTTACTCAACCTACGTTCATTCGCAAAGCAAGAGTTCTGCTAGCATACATTACCAAGCTATGAGGCTGTAAAAGAACTACCCAAATCGGTAATTTTTGGCTTGTAAGTCATTGATTTTACGTTCTCGAAAGTGCCAAAATTGGGTTCTTTTACAGCCTCATAGCTTGGTAACGAGAAAAACCTGGCTTTGTTGGGCTTCACGTTGTTCAGCCCAACCTACTGCTCAACCTAAACGTTTCACCAAACTCAAGTTTGTAGAGTTTGCGCTGCGTGTTTTTTCGGCGCGAACGCTACCTGGCTGGCTTTGGGGAGCAGCAAGTGACCCACATGTTAGCTTGTATTTAAAGATCGAGGCCCTCTTGTAACGAGAAAATTTATTTTTCTTGTTCTGCTGGATACTCTATGGGCTTAGCTGTTGTCCAGCCATCTCTTTTTGGTGCGTTATATGAGGTCCTCAAATCCACCCCTTCTGTTGAAACAGCTCTTGCCCCTCTATGTATTACACTTCTAACAACTGCTTTTCGTGGATGATGTTCGTCTTGTTTTGCTGCACTAATAATTGCAGTAAACTTTTCTTCACCTTCTACTAACTGTTGTTCAAGTTGTGGCCCCAACCAAGTATCAAGAATCTCAGTAGATACGTTGCGGCGTGATCCATGATGGGGCACTTGAAATCTATCAATGCCAGGCAACTGCAAACTAATGAATGGCGCATATTTTGCTGCCTCACTTAGCCCTGATCGCCCCGCATCTCCGGTAAGTAGAATTTTTATCTTGCAAATGCTTGCGAATTGAACCACGCTCATCTCGTTCTCAGCACTAGTATCTTCGTTAGAAAAATTTTCTTCGCCCCAAAGAGCTTTCCATAGATACATCGCTTTTTGAACGGCAGCTTCAAATATTGAATTCAATGCGGCACGTTCCTTTTCTTTGGAGACTTCTGGAGTTTTCTCCGACTCAACCACCAAATCTAAATATCGCGACTTTTTTGGTGCCATGACTGTAAATTCTCCAATTAGTGCACCTTGAAATGGCTCATAAATTGGAATTCTTTTATCGTTTGCGATTTTTTCTAATACATCAATATTAGGATATATCTCACGTAAACGTGTAGCTAGGTTTTCGACTGATTTAAATCGAGAAAACCGATCAATCAACTCATCAGCATACAACCATGGCCTTAACATCCATAATTCACCAACATCAAATTCTTCGAGTACTTTCCGTAACCCGCCTGCGTGATCTCCATCAGGATGAGTTACAACAACGCGATCTACCTTGACCGGGCTGTTGTAATATTTATTTATGTGTTCAACAACAGAATCCCCTGTATATTGAAAACCGCCATCAACAGCATGGATTGCTGTTTTACCAGCCACTTGATATCGAATTGTGATTGCGTCTCCGCTTTTTGAAGACTTTATATCAAGAAAATCAATTTCAAAGTAATCACTCATCATTACTTCCCTGTGACGATTTGATAGCGTGCTTTATTCGACTTACCACGTAGGAATTTTGCTTCCTGTAAGAGTAGACAAACCCCGTAAACAACAAGATTACAATTATTAGAGTTATGTTTTCACCCATAACTGGGAATCGATCACTTAGTAACTCGGTTACTTTTACTAGCAAAAGGGAAAGAAATGTTGCGACAAATGTACGGTAGGAGTTGTTCACTTCGGAAAGTGTTTTAATCTTATCATCTTTTTTAGACGCATCTATAAAATCGGAGTAAGGTGCAGTTTCGAGAAACCTTGCTTTTCGTAATAATGGCTCGACAACTAACGAACCAATCCGGCTAACCACCAGTCCCATGAAATAGTATAAAAAAAGACCAACAACGATATCTGACTGAAGAAACCTATAATTTGTTATCTCATCTGCCAAGATGGCAAACACCACTCCTGGTAACAAGTAGTTAAAAATATTGTAAGATGAAAGCTTGCTCAAAAACTCACTCATTTGTTTCCGATTCCTTGCTTAACAAGTAGCTAACCTGTTTCTATAGTCACGGCACGTCATTTTTCGGTTATTGAAAATTGAACACTCATTTGTTGATAATGATTTTGGATAAAATAAAAACCGAATTTTGGATGGCGGTGACTATAAATGTTTAACTCGTGACAACGCACCAGCGTTTTTAAAGGAGGACACCAGTGCGTCTTTTGGGCGTCACTACGCTGGTGCTTTGTCACGAGGAATTTCTCGTTCCTTACTAGATAACTTCTCTTACATCAACAAACTTACCAGCAATTGCCGCTGCCGCCGCCATGATAGGGCTGACTAAATGAGTTCGTCCACCTTGACCTTGACGGCCTTCAAAATTACGGTTAGACGTTGAAGCACAACGATCGCCTGGAGATAAACGATCATCATTCATGGCCAAACACATTGAACAACCCGCATTGCGCCATTCAAAACCTGCATCTTTGAAGATTTTGTCCAATCCTTCTTTTTCAGCTTGAGTTTTAACCAAACCTGAGCCTGGGACAACCATCGCTAATTTAATATTTGCTGCAATTTTTTTCCCTTTAAGGATGCCAGCGGCTGCGCGTAAATCTTCGATACGTGAATTGGTGCAAGAACCAATAAAAATTTTGTCAACTTCAATATCTGTAATGGCTGTTCCAGCGTTAACGCCCATGTAATCTAAAGCACGTTGAATACTACCGGCTTTGGTGGAATCACTAAAATCACTAGGATTGGGCGTTTTATCCTTAACAGATAAGACCAATTCTGGGGAAGTGCCCCAGGTGATTTGAGGTTCTAATTGGCTGGCATCAATAGAAACTACGTTGTCGAATTGTGCACCCTCATCACTGTGTAAATTGCGCCAGGCTTCAACGGCTTTATCCCATATTTCATTTTTGGGGGCGTAAGTACGACCTTTGAGATAGTTGATGGTGGTATCGTCAACGCCAATCATGCCTGCTCTAGCACCAGCTTCAATGGCCATATTACACACAGTCATTCGGCCTTCCATTGATAACGCTTGAATTGTACTGCCACCAAATTCAATCGCACAGCCCGTACCCCCAGCAGTACCAATCTTTCCAATCACAGCTAAAATAACATCCTTCGCTGTAATGCCTTTACCCAATTCCCCGTCAACTTTAATCAACATATTTTTGGATTTTTTCTGAATTAAGCACTGAGTGGCCAAGACATGCTCAACTTCAGAAGTCCCAATGCCAAAAGCAAGTGCACCAAATGCACCATGCGTTGAAGTATGAGAGTCCCCACACACAACCGTCATGCCAGGCAAAATAGCCCCTTGTTCAGGACCGGCAACATGAACAATCCCTTGGCGAATGTCTTGAATTGGAAACTCAGTAATGCCATGTTCTTGGCAATTTTTATCCAAAGTTTCTACTTGTAAACGTGCCATAGTGTCTTCAATGTCGGCTAACCCGTTATCTCGCGCAGTAGTGGGTACGTTATGATCGGGCACACCAAGGTTGGCATTAATTCGCCAAGGTTGGCGGTTCGCCAAACGCAATCCTTCAAAAGCCTGTGGTGACGTGACCTCGTGTAATAAATGCCGGTCAATGTATAATAACGCAGCACCACTTTGTTCATCCACATGCACAGTATGCGCATCCCATAATTTGTCATATAAGGTTTTTGCTGACATATAAATTTTCCTAAAAAAATGATTATCCTTGTTTAGTTGCAATTATACCATTTTTAATATACATCATTGCTTATCATCTTTGAATTTGAGAACATTAATGTCGACTATTGTACCAAAAATAGCCCTTACAGCAGGAGAACCTGCAGGAATAGGGGCTGATATTATTTTGCAATTAGCGCAACAAGCCTTACCTGCTCACCTTGTTGTGTTTGCAGCACCCGAGTTGTTAGCACAACGTGCGGAACAATTGAATATTCCAATTACATTAGAAGTGGCTGAAACTCATCAGATCCAGTTACACCAAGCGGGTAAACTTAAAATCATTCCCATTTCACTTGTCCAACCTGTAAAAACTGGGCAGCTCAATGTTGAAAATGCAACGCACGTATTAACTATGTTAAAACGCGCTTGTCAGGCTTGCTTGGACAAAAAATTTGATGCTTTAGTTACTACACCCATTCATAAAGGAATTATCAATGACGCAGGTTATCCGTTTACAGGACATACCGAATTTTTAGCACAACAAACAAAAACATCTCAAGTTGTCATGATGCTAGCTACTTCAAAGTTACGAGTAGCGTTGGTAACAACTCATTTACCTTTATCTCAAGTCAGTGCAGCAATTACGTTTAGAAGGCTAAAAACAAGTTTAGAGATTTTACATCAGGCGTTACGCAGCAAATTTAGTATTGATCAGCCACATATTGCCGTGTGTGGTTTAAATCCTCATGCGGGGGAAGATGGCCATTTAGGTACTGAAGAAATAATAACAATCATCCCCGTGCTTGATGAGTTACGACGAGCAGGTATGCGTTTAATTGGTCCACTCCCTGCAGATACCGCGTTTACACCTCAGAACCTCGCTGGTATGGATGCAGTGTTAACCATGTATCATGATCAAGGGCTACCTGTACTCAAATCACAAGGTTTTGGAGAAGCGGTCAATATTACGTTAGGGTTGCCCATTATTCGCACGTCAGTCGATCATGGCACAGCTTTAACACTGGCAGGAACGGGCCAAGCTAATACACATAGCCTACAAGCTGCACTCAATATGGCAATTGATATAGTAAAACATAAGAAAAATTAATATTATAAATATTAAGTTGTGGATATTTTGTTCAGATTTAGAATTTAACCTGATGGTGATCATCCCAATGCTGCTGAGATTAGCATTATTTATGGTATGCTTGTTACTATTCCGCTTGGGAAAATGAGTATTTGAAATATTCCTTCATTGGACTAATTTTTACTTCCTTATGTAGCAACTTTAATTAGAAAGGTTTCAAATTAAAAAAGGTGTCTTACTATGGCTAATATTACCAGGTTCTTATTATTAAAGAATGCAAGCAATATTTATCTAAACAATTGCACAAAGTTTTAATGTACCCCATAATAATAAGAGGTCATTTTGTCTTTCAGTCTCACAAAAAAGGATAACGATTATGACTGACTTAGAAGCATCTGTACTTTCTATTTTAAAAGATTTTGGGGGAGAATCTTCTGCTTTTTTAATTACAAATCCTGATAGTCCTTGGGGTAAATTAGGTGATGCTGACACACTGATGGCTGCAATCAAGTCGTTAAAAGACCAAGGTGCAATTAATTATAATGAAGCAGATGATATTGTAAGCGTTGCTTAAGGAAGTATTGGACCGTTTTAAGAGTTATTGTGCTTCATAAAGAATAAAAAGTAGGTGGGGAACATTTTAGCCCTATATTTTTTCCGCCTAAAGCGTTTCAATACTTTAGACGGAAAAGTAAATCAGCGTCTGAATTACTGGTAAGAAGGGTCTTTCCTTTGATTATAAGTTTTGTATTTCACAGAGTACACATCCACCAGGGTAAAAGCACCCACATTTTTGATGTATAAGCTACTTCCCGTCATGGAAGCAGCAGATAAAGCATCAGCCACAGCCTCAACAAAGCTGTCCAAATTAATGTCATTTGTAGAAACATCAGCTAGCATAGTTTGCAACTCTTCTTGAGTCACATGTTCCATACTATTTGGCACCTTACCAAATTTCAATTTGTACCCATCAATCGTGCACTTATAGGTCATTCTATTATAATTTGCTTCACAGTCAGTGAGTGAAGGATTAAGATAAAAACCCACGACGACATTGACAGGTGAACTTACTGGTAATTCGGTGGGAATAGCTGCTTTATCTTCAAGTGAAACTGTTTCAATAACTTCCATTAAGGTCGCAATAAAAATTTCATGTGCTTCTGTGTTTCCAAAGTAATCATCCAAAAAGTCCTGGGAACCAATGTCATCTGCGGTTGCATAAGCGGTCATCAGGCACAATCCAATACAGAAAGTGAATAGTTTGACGTTCATTTTCATATCCCCATGATTTTATTTTGTCAGTTAAAGTATAGCGAATACCATGCCTAACTGCTACGTTTTTTATCATTAAAAAACTTACTTATTTTAGAGAATATGATTGAAACCAAAACCACTATGTACGGAATTGATAAGTATTAGCTCATCTCAGGTTGGACGGGGTTTATAACCCCGTTCATAACGTTTGAAAGCGGGTTACAAGATTGTCTCCACGAGAAATTCCTCATGTTTTACCCACTGTATACGATTAATATCCAGGTGTTTTTTCTTATTGTGCTGCCTGCAATTTAGTCGTTTTTTGTTTACTACGGCTATTTTGTTTTTCTGCTTCTGCTTGTTGTTCTCTCAAATTATTAAGGGCTTCCGTCATCTCTTCAACCCAACCTGAGAACTCACTTTGTAAAATACGCTCAGTTTGGCCAACCAATAAATCAACATTAGACTGCTTAGCCTGTTCTGGAGTAGATAAGGCAATCCACCAACTTCGGACATTAGATAAATCAATCGCCGCTTGATTGTATTTTTGCAGTGTCATTTCAACCTGGCGATATTCCAAATAAGTGGCAGTGGCAGTCACAATGGCAGTGGTTAGCGCAATCCATAGTTCTAATCCCAGTGCTGCCAATAAAGTGCCTAAGCCGCCAATCAAGTAAATTGCCCACTGCAACATGATTAAACCTCTTTCCAACTTGCGTGTTTTGCGAAGATAATAATTCATCTGATCTTCTAAGCGGGTAAACATATATCTATCTGCAGAAAGCGTTGAAATTCCATCATCATTACGCCCTAATTTTGGAGGGATTTTACCTTTATAAGCATGTAAAGCCATAATATTGGCTTCTGTTTGCATGAGTTGATGGCCAATAGTTTGTAGTTTCCTAGCTAACTTCACTTCAGCCGTGTCTTCAACCGTTGTTTTTTGTGAGCTATAGTCTTCTGCTCTAGTGCGGTAGCGGAATATTTCTCGTTTGACTCCCTCAGCACTGGCTCGTAGCAATATCCATTTATTGCCCGCATTAAAACGGTTCGCCGCAGCAAGTAAAATTGAGACCAAAATGGGCACACACATAATCACATAACTCAGCATATTAATCAGGCTTTCCATATAGGGTTCTAGCCAAGTTTGAAATCCTCTCCAACCTGCTTCAATCATGGATAAAAATTGATTTATATCTGTATCTGAAGTTTGCTCATCCATTTGTGATGCTTTGTTTTCAGATTGGAGCTGTTGATTTTCTGCTTCTAATTGCATTATTTTTGTTTGATCTAAATACTGAGAAAAGGTCGTTTGTAATAATGCTAAAGCGGTTCCGATAATGCCCAATAATAAAATAAACATCTGTAAGTTTAAAAAAGAACGTTGTTGCCTTCTCGCATTGGCATCATAAGTAGAAAATTGTTGCCACGCGAGTTTTAATACATGATCACCGCTAATTTGTCGCTCAACCAATTTTTTAAGCTCATTCACTGAGCCTTCGATAGAAAATAAGTGAATGTTTCCATCAGCGATAATTTCGGCTAACTCAGGGTCTTCAATAAAATCAGGTTGTTCGCGATGTAATTGAGCAAGTTCATCTGCTAAACGTCCACTACCTTCAACGATAATAATGGGAATACCAGAGCGTACGTTACTTAAAATTTCTTTTCGACACAATTCACCACCATTCACGAGGACCGTGACAGTAGGTACTTTCTTTTTGGCTAAAAAAGACACAAGACCATACATAACTTGTGTTTCCCCCCCCCATTCATCACTATCGACCATTACAAAATGTGTATGGTGTGGCTCAAGTGAAACTAAATGTGTTTTTTCTTCTGGAGATCGTCCTTTAGATTCATCTGGATAAGTAGTGAGATGATTGGGTGCAATGCCAATTAGCGTACATTCTCTGCTTTGTTCGTAAACACCTCGACCTAGTAAAGCCATCGTGCCATCATCAGTCCCGCCACTAATCAAGGTGGAATTTAATTCTCTGGCAGCTCTGGCAATGCCTCGACTAAATAATTGCGTTAAACGAGGTTCTAAACTGCTATCAAGTCCAGAGGCGGCACCAGAAAGGACGATTAGCGATTCAGGCAATGCTAATTGCAAGTTATTCCAAACTTCTTCAGGATTTTCATTGGGTGAAGCTTCTATGGTATAAGCCGTATTCCCATTAGGAAATTCAATAATTTTACGTGTTTCAGCAGTGTCAATCGGTAATTCGGGCGATACAGTTGTTGTCGTTGAGTCAGTTGAATTCACGGATTTTGTTCCTCTACCAAACTTTAAAAACATGATTATAACCTGAATGGTGTATAATTTTTTAAAGTGTTTTAACGAATTTTACATCAGTATTTATTGGTCACTTTGTTAAAACTATGTTTCCACCGTAGGCCCTGAATCCGCATAATGGGAGGTATATATGGTATTAAGTTTTAGTAAACGGCCTGGGTGTTGGGAAAGACAGCTACAACGCAAATGTAATAATCCCTTATTTTTACACCAAGGTCGCAATATTACCCAACATCAGGTAGATGAGGCCAAACGCAAAGATCAAAATGAAAATGTCCTATTTCAACACAATTTTCATAAACTACTTTCCGAAGTGGCAGCATTAAAAGCTGAAGTAGATGTTGAAGTCATTTTAGCGCTTAAATCACGTATTGATCGACTCTATGAAGAATGTGCCAGCTTGGGGGGAGACTTTTCTGAAGAGAAAGAAGGATTACGCAAATTAAATGAATTGATTATGCAAGCCATTTGGGCCAGTGGTGGTATGAAAGACACTAAGGCACGTGAGGCGTTTGAAAAAGAAATTGAAATTAGAGCTTTGCATTTTACTTTACTGGAATATCAGTTGGTTGCTCATATTGTCCGTCCAAAATCACCGATTGCAGAAGAAGAGATGGCCGCAACTTTGTTAAGCGAGGAAGAAATGCCTCTACTAGCAGCAATGGCTTTTTTTAGCCGAGAACAACAAGAAAATTTGTGTCAGCAAGCAAGCCGTTTGCTAAACCAGCTCAAGAATACTGGTCATGAATTATCAGAAACATGGAAAAAATTGGAAGCGATGAATACATTTTTAGGGCATGAATGAATATTTTTCTACCTAAAAAAAGTATTTCACGATTTTTGTTCGGTGCGATAAAAAACTTAATCAAATTGCCAATGTATTGAGTTTTGCTATTTTCTCTTCGTCACTATAAGTTATCAATAGAGTACTACTTTAAGTTAAAGGTTGACATGATGTGTCCTGAATATAGTTATTGATTACTTAGCAAAACTGTAAAAATTTTCCTCCCCATTGGGTCTATCTTTAAAACGGCGATGTACCCATAAATATTGTTCAGGTGCAACTTTTGTCTGCATTTCAATGAGATGATTTACACAGGTGGCATCTTGGGTGGTATCCTGGGTTGGAAAATTTTCTAAGGCTGGCTGTAAAATAACGCGATAACCTTGATTATTTGGCAATCTTTGAGTAAAAAAAGGGACGACTGAAGCGCCACTCATTTTAGCAATACGGGCAGTGGCGGTATTTGTTGCGGCAGGCACCCCAAAAAATGGTGCGAATACGCTATTTTTATGGCCATAATTTTGATCAACCGCAAACCATAACAATTTATTAGTTTTTAAACTGCGTAACATATCGCGCACTGCATCTCGAGCAATGGCTTTTTCAGCTCGCAGTTCTCGACTACGTTTCATAAAATATTCAATCAGTGGATTTTCATGTGGCCGATACGTGGCATGAATTGGAAAATGCATGGTTAAAAAGCGCGTACCAATTTCTAAAGAAGTAAAATGGGCACTTAATAAAATTACCCCTTTTCCTTGAGCAAGGGCCGCTTGTAAATGTTCTAACCCTTCAATATGTCCTAACGTTTTTAAACGTTGATCGGGTAACCACCAAGCACTAAGCATTTCGAGTAAACCCATGCCTAAAGATTCAAAATGTTGATACAACAACTGCTGATATTCTGTGTATGATAAGTTTGGAAAGCAAAGTTTTAAATTTTTTAAAGCAATCTGTTTGCGCCGTTTAGCAAAGAAATAAACTAAGTGCCCTAGTTGCCTACCAACTGTTAAGCGCCATTGATGAGGTAATTGAATTAGGCTCCAAAATAAGCCAATACCTATCCAGAGTAACCAATAACGCGGATGTAAAAGAGAAATATTCATTTTTATAGATCGTAGTTATTACAGCAATAAAAATTTTGTTCGAAAAACATTTATCAAGTGAACGCAACAGGAAACATGTTATATTGTGTTCCTCTTAACACCTTTGTTACAATCAATATTTAATATATTCTTTGTACGTTAAAATCAGAATTTTAAAACCACATAATAACCTAAAATCAATTTCTGATAAATCTCACATAAAATTGTAATAACAATGGACGTTATTTCCCTACAAGATGTCACCAAAGTTTACACCCACTATGCGCATGGTGTCGACCGTTTATTAGAACTCATGACGCACCGCGCTAGGCATCAGTCATTTACCGCCCTACATCCTATTACACTGAATATTGCTCAAGGCCAAGTGGTCGGCATTGTCGGAAATAATGGCGCAGGTAAAAGTACTTTGCTTAAACTCGTTGCTAAAACATTACGTCCTGACGATGGTATTTGTGAAATTCGTGGCAGAGTGGCTGCACTATTAGAACTAGGTGCTGGCTTTCATCCTGAAATGACAGGTCATGAAAATGTTTATCTTTACAGTACCATGATGGGATTGAAGCCAGAAGAAATTGATCGGGTTTATGATGACATTGTCGCATTTTCAGGCATTGAAGATTTTATGGAACAATCAGTTAAAACTTATTCTTCAGGCATGTTTATGCGTTTAGCATTTGCAGTGGCCACCTGTGTTGAACCAGATATATTAATTATTGACGAAGCCCTCTCTGTTGGTGATGGTGCATTTGCGCGTAAATCGTTTAAACGTATTATGGATTTTAAAGAATCGGGTAAAACGATTTTATTTTGCTCACATGCTTTATATCAAGTTGAAGCCATTTGTGACCGCGTGATTTGGTTAGATAACGGCCAAGTGAAGCAAGATGGCAATCCAGCAGAAGTCATTAGTGTTTATAATGAATTTATTGTCAGTGGTGGAGAACAAGTTAAAAAGTCTCAACCGGCTTTGGCAGAGGTATCTACTAACATAACTTCAAAAGCAGTAGAATCAGGGACGGCTAGAATCACTGAAATTACAGTGACCGTAGATGGCGTTTTAGCGCCAGTATTAGATGCCGTGAGTTTACAAAGTGAATTATGTATTACGATGGCTTATGCCTCAGATTTGCAATTGCCTACGCCTACTTTTGGTTTATTAATCACGGGGACCGATGGTCGTGTCATTAGCAGCGCTGGAACACGGCATGATGGTTTAAACATACAACGCCATGTGGATGGTGAAGCCAAAATGAGAGTAATGTTTACCCATTTACCTCTACTAAAAGGTGAATACTGGATTGATGTTTATTTGTTATGTGAAAACGCAATTCACGTATACGATAGCGCATTAGCCGTGGCCACCTTAAAAGTGAAACAAAAAGGATTAGAACAAGGCATTGTCAGCTTGCCCAGACAGTGGGAACAAATTTAAGTTAGTTTGGAAACTAAGAAATTCACGTTACGCAAAAAGAAGTGGAGTGTTACCACAAACCTCTCAAGCAAGATGCAGCATTGGAAACCTCCAAAACCAAGACTCGAACCATACAATCATTTCTTTGCAGTGCTCTATACGTACATAAGGCATGGAGTGCCTGAATATTTCTTCCAAAATGAATTAGTTTGCACTGAAGAACAAACTTTACCTCAAAGCTATTCAATAAACTTTTAGCCAGTTACAAAATTATACTGAGTACATAACGTGGGTTGGTAATTGTGATGGGTACGCTAGATTTCTAAAAACATAAAAAGGTTATTTACATCCGATAGGAAAAATAATATGCTTATATTTATTGAATATCTAGATTAACCGTGGCATTATTAGGAAAATAAGCATGAAAGAATCGTTAGAAGTGCCGATAAAATGTTTTGAGGAACTCCATGCAAAGTTATCAGAATTTCCTTTGCACGAAGAAAATGGACGTTGGCTTTTCCGTGGCCAAAGTAACGCTGCTTGGAATTTACGCCCCCGAGTTGGACGCCCCCCCTACGATAAACTTTTTCAGAGGAATGAAAGCTTTAATGACTTAAACCTCCTCAAAAGTTGGAAACGTTATGCAGCTCAGTACATTGATCTTAGGGATTATTCTGAATGGGATTGTCTAGCTATTGCTCAACATCACGGATTAGCCACGCGCCTATTGGATTGGACAACCAACCCCTTAGTTGCAGCTTATTTTGCCTGCCAACCTCTCCCTGCTGAAGAGATTAAGAAAGAGCACGGTTCAGAAGTAGATGTTAAGCCAGATGCAGTAATTTTGTGTTTTTTTATGCAAAACAAGGAATGTGAGGAAGAAGAATATCGTATTACCTCTGAAACCTTAAGCTCTGAAGAAAATGTACGCCAGTACATTGAAAAGAAGATGGAAAAAGAATTAATGTTTTATCTTCCTACAATCAGAATTCCAAGGATAAAACAGCAACAAGCTGTTCTAAGTGTTCATAAGATACCAACTCAACCTATTGTTGACTCCGATGACTCAAAGAGTAACGAGTATGTATTAAAAAAAATAACTATTGATGGGTCATGCCGGATTAAATTACTTAAGGAACTATCTTTTTATGGTGTTAATACTGAAATAATGTGCGCAAATTTAGATGGGTTATCTGAACATATTAATTGGTTAGAGGAAATGAATACAAGATTACCAGGTTCCTCATTAACTACCTTTATTTAGATTTTTATGGCTTCCTGACCTTTTAAATTGGTAATGAGTGTGGGTAGAGGTGTTTATATTGAGTGAAAAAAACTTAAGGTTTGCTTATGAATAGTGATAACCCATTAAATCTTGATGAGGAATTAAAAAAACATCTACATTTAACAGATATTGAAAGAAAAAATCTCAAATCTCAATTGGAAATTGTCTGTGATGCTTTAAAAGAACAAAAGCAGTATACTGTTGAGCAATTGTGGAAAGTAGGAGGAATGGCCTTTATCTTAAAAGCACAAGATAATATGGTTCGTTCAGTTGCCATTAAAGTTCCTCGCAAAGATTCAGTGAGTCAAAATGGACTAGATGAGGTAATTGAGCGTTTTAAGAGAGAAGCTCAAATTACAGCTTCCTTGGGTAACAATAGAAATGTTGTCATAGTTTATGCGCATGACACACAAATACCGTTTCTAGCAATGGAATTTGTTGAAGGTGATTCTTTGGAGTTCGTATTAGACAAAATCAGAGAGCAAAAGCATTCAAAATTTGGCTTGGAAGAAATTATGAATCTAATGCACACCTTGCTGGAAATATTACAATATGCACATATGCATGGTGTTATACATCGCGATGTGAAACCTTCCAATATCATGTTAACCTCTGATAATATTCTGAAGTTGACAGATTGGGGCATTTCTACAGGAAATGCTTATGAAAAGATGACCAGACTTGACCAACGTTTGGGAACCATCCAATATGCTTCTCCTGAGCAATTAAGACTCTTTGATAATGATGAAATTACTGCTAAAAGTGACATCTTTTCTGCTGGGATGATATTGTACGAATTGCTCACAGGTACTCAACCTTTTGGTTCCATCAACGATTTAGGACAATATGCTATTCGGATGTACACTCAGAACTTTGAACTACCTTCCGAAGTTAATCCAAATATCCATAAAGCTTTTGATTATATTGTAAAAAAGGCCATTAACATAAAGCCAGATGAACGGTTTACAAGTGCTGCTGAGTTTTCTTCAGTGTTAAAGCAAGCTAATGCAAACCCAGATGAATATTTATTGAATATAAAGCTTGAACAAAATACTAAAGTAACATCTACAGAAGGTAGTAACCTTGGGGAGGTAGTTAAACCCCCAAACAACTCCAATCCTCCCAAAAATGAGGAATTACCTTTCAATCCACCTGTAGAAACTCCAACTAAAGATGACAATTATCCACTAGTGTGGATTATAGGGCTAGTAGTCATCGTCGTTTTACTAATTATAGTTTTGTTTTCAATGCCTTCCTCCAATTGAAAAGGAAAATACTCATGCTTGAAACTTCCATTGAGACAAAAAAATTTTCAGAGATTACTCCTGCCAACATAATTTTGTTGATGCTGATTATCGGATTACTGATGTTTCTGTCATTATATTTTCTTTGGATTCAGCCAAGCAACTTATTAAGGGACGCTGAAAGATTATTAATTGATAAGGATAATAATCCCGCAACACTTCTTAAATCTGAGTCGATAAAAAAACTAGACAATATATTCTTAAAACACAGTAAGAAAACACACCAAATTTCGTCAGCCGCACGGGAAATTGAAGCTGCCCACAATTGGCAAGTTAGTTTTGAGAGGCTGAAAAATGCAAATTCACCTGAAGAAATAAGAAATGCAAAAGCGACATTGGACGAACAGCAAGCAAAACAAGTACGTTTTTCTGAGGATATTCAGTCAATACAAGAAGCCTTAAGAGAAGTAGATCAAGCAAATATCTTCAATATGACTCCTACAAAAGTGACAGAGATACTATCCCATATTGAGACTGATTCTATAGCAGAAACGGAACAATCAATCATTAGTACTACAATGGAATTTGCAAGAAAAGCTTACATTGATAAAAAATGGACAACACCTAATAATAATAATGCTGTTTTATGGGCAGAAAAAGTATTGAAACTAAACCATAGTCATGAGGGTGCAAAAAATATGATAATTACAATCATTAGTGATTATCTAAGTTATAAAAGCTCTTGTGATCATATGTTAGACCGGGCGGGAAATCTTATAGGCAAAGGACATGGAACTCCACAACAGAAAAGTGAGTTTAATACTGCTCGCAAAAAATGCAATGTAAATGAGGAGGGAACTAATCCATAGATATTTCGGGTATTTCCCAATCCAAGTTATATTTGGCAAAAATTTCTCTTACTTTTTTTGACTGGATTTTTCTGATTGCAGTATCTAATTTGTTAAGTATTTTTTGGACATCCTTTTTGGTTTTTCGAATACCTATATAATACTGAATTGGTTTATGCCGACCTGCATAACGAACATCTTTGTACCATCCCTTTTTTCTAAGCAAGGTTTCTCCAAGATGTTTATTAGCATAAACTGCAACTTTTTTTGAATCTATTTTCACAAGGCTTTTGAAAGCTTCTTCATTGTCACTGGTTTCACCAATAGTAATAGGTATCTCTCTATTATTTTTCTCTAATCCTTTTAAGGATGTATAAGTTCCAGATGGCCCATAAGCAAAAACTTGATAGCCTTTAATATCTTTTGGCTCTTTATATAACAAATCATTATCATTCTTTACAAAAAAACCATACTCTGTAAGAAGAATAACTGTTGATTTATAAAGCCACTTTTCCCGTCCGTCATTCCATGATATGACAAAAAGTCCATCTTCAGTGTTATCTTTAACTCTCTCTTGAGCTTCTTTCCACTCTTCAAATATTTTTATAGCACAATCTATTTCAGCTTCTAAACAAGCGAGTTTCACCAATTTAACTGCTGACCCATCTGGTTTATCTTCATAGAAAACATCTTTAAATTGAAACGAGCCAAACTCTTGAGTATTTAATTTCAAAACTGGCCCTGACAAAATACGTTTCGTCTTACCCTTCCATTGGCCAGTGAGAGGCAAGCCTGCATCCCTTTGAAATTTGAACAAAGCAACTTTCATATTGCTGTCTATAACACCAGTTAGGTCACTTTTAGAACCATAATACCCTCTTTCCTCCAGCTTTAATTGAACATCAAATATGCTTAGATCATCTGATATGGCAATGTTAGATAGTGATAACAAAAAAACAATGATGAGTGTTCTAATTTGTATCATGTCTTATATCCTTCGTCCAATGTAGGCAGTTTTCAAATATCGTCTAATCAGTACTCTTCCCCTAATGGCTTCCTCAAGCAAATGCATTTGGGTATTTTTTTCCATGAGCGCTTCAAGGCGACTTTGATAAGTGTGTAATTTTGTTCATTTTCTAAGAAGTGCCGCATAATTCCCATAAATTATTGTTCGTTATAGGGATTTTTGATCGTGGACTCTGTAATTTGTGCTTCAGGCTCCAATATTGCGTTGAGAAAATGAATCAGTAAATTTTTATTCTCATCACTACCAAGAATAGCTTTAAAAACGCAGTCGGCTGTGGGATTAATCTTGTGTGTCATGCGAAAGAACAATCAGTAATCGGTGAATCCAGCCTTGTTTATCAGGATCATCAAGTGATTGTACCCATAGCCAATCACCTTGCGGCTTAAATTTTTCATCATCCACGACTTTTTTAACTTTTTTGCCTCTTTCCAAAACACTTAAGATTTTGGTATAAGCAGAAGGTTGTTCCCGTAAAGGAGCAATTGATACACGTATTTCAAACGGATATTGTTTTTTTTCAGCCGATTGCGAAGTACTGAAGGATGGCAACTTTTCTTGCAACGATTCAACAACTTGTTTTTTGTCCTCATCTGCCAAGCTGTTAAATTTTTCTTCTATTGTATTCATTACATGGATAGCTTTAAATTGGTGTTTTAGATTTTCTGCTGATAAACCCTTGGTATGTGTAGCTACTTTCAGGATAATTTTCATAGCGTCGTATATCATGAGTGTAGAGGCATTTGGTTTTGAACCATAGCGATCTTTATAACGTTCTCTCAACTTGGGATCATCAGCGTGTTTTGGTATCGAAAGAAGTTGAAACCCTTCTACGGTTTGATGTCGTTTTTGCAAATCGGGAGAAGGTTCAGCGGACTCAGGAAAGGGTACAATATGTAAAATTTTTTTATCAGAATTAATTTTCTTACCAACTTCTTTAGTACAAGGATCGCCTGCTAATGTAAAGATTATTTGAGGTTTCTTTTCCGTAATTAATTCACTAGTCAAGTTAGCTGCAGTTTCACAATTTGAACCATGATCCCTGCTATAATATTCCACTTGCTTTCTTTGAACTTCATCTTGTTCATTCATAGCCAAAAAGATAGCGTTTTCTCCACTTTTTGCTAAATTATCATATGCACCCGTAAAAGGTAAAATGATTCCCAGCTTTAACTCTTCCGCCAAAGCTTGTAGAGGTAAACTGCTTGCCAATAAGTACACACTCACAGTTAGTAGTAACATCGTGGTGAAAAATCCATTTGACTTTTGACTTTTCTGTACTTTTTTCATAAACACTTTCTCGCTCATTACTTTGAAAATTAACATCTTACGTCAGTTAGATTGTAACTAATGACAAGAGAATAACATTAGTATATCATGATAATTTCTCTTACTTCAAAAACATTTTGGACAAAAGAAAATGAATGCGACTTTGTGGTTAATTGTATTTGTTACCTTGTATTGGGGCTATTGTCTCTATTGGGGAATTCGTGGTAGTCGATTATCCCATACAGCAGAAGATTATTTTATCGCAAATCGCTCGTTACCCTTACTAGTTTTCATTTTGGCCGCTACCGCCACGTCTTTTTCTGCTTGGACATTTGTTGGGCATTCTGGTGGAGTCTATTCAGACGGCTTTCAATACGTATACGCTTCCTTTTACGCCATTACCATTCCTTTTACTGGCATGCTCTTTCTAAAGCGCCAGTGGTTGTTAGGACAAAGATTTGGCTATGTGACCCCTGGCGAAATGTTCGCTGACTATTTTAATTCTCCGATTATTATGCGGTTACTTGTGATATTAATTGCCCTGTGTTTCTCCGTACCCTACTTAGGACTTCAACTGCAAGCATCAGGTATATTATCTGAAGTCATTACTAGACATACCGACTACCCTATATCTGAGGAATTTGGTATGTGGTTACTTGCTTCCGTATTAATTACTTATGTTGTTATGGGAGGACTTCGTGCTATAGCTTATGTAGATAATATGCAAGCCGTGCTGCTAGCAGTAGGCCTTATAGTGTTAGGTACGATTGTTTTATTTTACGTAGGTGGTTGGGAACAGTTGAACGAAGGCATTGCCGCATTAGCTCAGGTAGATTTAGTGGACTCTGCTAAACCAAGCCTAACGCCAGATGGCAACAGTCACTATCTTGCAATTTCTGGGATGGTTCAACCTGTGTGGAGTGCAAAGGAGGCAGTAGGTGGTCAATGGACGGGTATAATGATACTCACCTTTATGCTTGCATTGATGGGTATTCAATCTTCTCCTGCGTTTTCCATGTGGGCCTTTTCCAGTCAAAATGCTAATGCATTCGCGCCACAACAAGTTTGGGCTTCTTCGTTGATTATTGGTTTTATCTTGATTATTTTTACTCCCATCATAGGTATGGGCGCCCATTTTTTGGGCAGTGATGCAGCAATGAACCAAGCTTACCCTGAGTATATTACCAGCATCATGGTTCCCAATGATTTAGAAAATCCCCGCAACTTAGTGCCTCTATTGATTAAACTAACCACAGATATATCTCCTTGGCTCCCAGGATTATTAGCTATTTGTGCTTTGGCCGCCATTCAATCAACAGGGGCTTCTTATATGTTTACGGCGGGAGGATTGATTAGTCGAGATTTCATTAAACCTTTGGCAATGCCAAAGGCCAGTGATACTACTCAAATATTATTTGGACGTTTAAGTATTGTCATAGTTGCTTTGTTGGCTTTGATTTTTGTAACATCATATAAAGATGGTTTAGTACTAACAGGCGGTTTGGCAGTCGCTTATGGATTACAAATGTGGCCAGCTTTAGTTGCAATTTGTTGGTGGCCATTTCTGACACGACAAGGCATTATTGTTGGGTTAATAGCAGGAATGATCGTTGTAACTTTAACAGATAAAATAGGACAAGACTTTTTTAACTTGCCATGGGGACGTTTTCCACTAACAGTCCATTCTGCGGGTTGGGGCATACTTTTTAATTTTACGTTAGCGATTCTGGTATCTTTGTTAACTCAAAATAAAGAAGAAACTCAACATCGGCAAAAATTCCACCAAGTTTTTAAAAATCATGCCAGTTTATCTGAAAATAAGCGAGGTTGGATACTGCCAGCCTGGTTTATGGTGATTGGCTGGTTTTTATTTGCGGTGGGGCCATTAGCGGTGTTCGGCAATACTTTTTTTGGTGATCCCAAAGACCCAATAAGTTGGTTATTCGGTATTCCTTCTATCTGGGCATGGCAAATTATTTGGTGGGCATTGGGCGTTGGAATGATGTGGTTCCTAGCCTATAAAATGGAAATGTCCACAGCACCAACACCGAGTAAATCCGATAGTTTAGCGTCATTTGAGAAATGAACAACTCACGTTACGCAAAAACTTGCTCGTTGAGTAAAATTGACAAATGCTTGGACACCCAAGGTAATGTTACGATGACAATTCGTAAGATGGATAAGGTGCATCTTTTTTGCACTGTTATCCGTCATTTGGAACACAAAAAAATCTTGCCATCGTTGCAGTGACGATCTCAAACTTGCACTCTGCTTGGCATAATCTCACTTTTTTTGAAAAATAGAAACATAACTGTTTCCATATTTATTCTAAAAAATTAAAGGGGAAATTCCCATCTAAAATTTGAACATCTGAAAAAGGCATTTTTGGAAACGAGGTTACTTCTACAGATGCAGCAATAGTTAACTACATCAATCCCTCCTTTGAGTAAGGAGGGGAGTAGGAGTGGCTGGAAAAATTATCTTATGCTGAAGAAGCTTTTTTCTTCCCAATAGCGATTAGCAAAGGTGGTAAAAGTAAAAAGTCCAAAATAAGTGCTAATGCGATTGTAATTGCGGTCAATAATCTCATACCTGCGTTTATTTGGAAATGAGAAGTCGATAAAATTAAGAAACCTGCAATTAACACGACCGTGGTAATCCATAACGCGGTACCAACATTGTGAAAGGCATAGCGGACTGCTTCAATGGAATCAAAGCCATTTTCTCGTCTTGCACGTAAATACTTGCTGATAAAGTGAATCGTATCATCCACCACAATACCCACTGTCATACCCGCTACAACTGAAAGTGCCATACCGACTTGGCCAACAAAAATGCCCCATACCCCAAAAGCCACAGCGGCAGGTAAAATATTTGGTGCTAAGCTAAGCATGCCGTATTTAAAGGATTTTAGAGCAAAAATGAGAATCATGGAAATTAGCACTAATGCAACACCAGCTCCAGTCAACATTGCTCGAATATTAGAATAACCAATATGCGCAAACATGACTGATGTACCACTGCCAGGTGTGATCATTGAAGGTAAAGCATTTTCAGCCAGGTAGCCAGGTAGGGTGCGCACCGTCTTTTTGGTGCGCACGAAAAACCAAAACCACCTGACATTCCTCCACATTCGCGCCACAAACTCTACTTAGCTCAATCGTTTAACCTCCTTAGAAACCCGTCAAGCTAATAATAGCCAGTTATCAATACGCCCTAGCTCTGACTGGACAGCGAACACAGCTCAAAGAACACTCTGAGCGAGTAGCCACTTACCACTACGATGATCTGTATCGTTTGACCGAAGAAAAGATCACAGATAATGATACGACACTGGACTTTAGTTATCAATATGATCGCTGCAAGACAAGGAAAGGCGAAGCCGGTGTCAAGTAGTAAGCGATTAGCTGAGGTTCAAAAATACGGGAAAACAAGATAGATAGAAGGGCGATAGTCCTTCTGTGCGTTTTTCGGGATTTTTGGACAAGCTCAACGTCAAGTCATGGAGGACTCGGGTGACGGAGAGCGGAGTGAAACGGAGTACGGAGTCGCTCGTATGGAGGCCGGACGGGTCGTCGGGGCAAGCCAACTAGCGTCTCGCTGACGTGAGTCGCTCTAAGGGATAGGACGTCCCATGAATGCCACGAAATCTCGGCGAGACTCAGGGGTATTAAAGCAAAAAATGTGTAGTAAATATTCGGTCTGGAGATACTCGTTGCTGAATAATATAAGCATTTATATCCATATTTTGAGCAATTAGTCTGAGTTTAATGGAACAATTGTATCCAAATTTAGTAAAAACTTAGGTAGCGTGGAAGAATTATCAATTGTTGCAAGGTCTAATTGTAATTCCAGTTGATACTTTTCTGATAATTGGTCGCCTGCATAAACAACAGGTAAGGATAAAACGCCCGTGCTGTTGTCAAAAGTCGGTATGTCGCCCAATGTTGCTACAAGCAAAGGAATTTCACTGTAGGTACTAATGGAATGATCTGTTGTATGTAATGCAAACCGTTCATCCGTTAAATCACGTAATAAACCCGTATTGAAAATAAATTCACTTGTTTCACCACTTTTGACTTTGACAATAGGTAAATGGAGACGTTCATCTGCATAACGAGGTTCCGCAACGGCTGCATAAAACATCAATGCAATTACAAAGTGACCTTGAGTACTTGGATGTAAATCATCCCAATAAAAATGTTGCTCAGGGTTATTGCACACTGTTTCAGCTTCAATATCAACACAAGATTCTGTAAAGTTAGTAAAGCTCAACTCAGTAGAATTTGTCAGCGTTGTTTCGTCTTGTAATATGGCTAAACTTTCGGGAATATCCACCAAAATCACCTTTGAGTCTTGGAGATTTTCTGCTAACAGGTTGTTAAAAGAGAGAGTTAAATTAGCTAACATCGAACCCATGACACTTTGTGACATTCTTGGCGTTTTCGCTAGATCAGGTATGTTTGGTACCAAAATATGTTGAGCACCGTGCTGCTGAAGTTGTTCAACGGCATTTACAATATGATTAACGCCTTCATTTATGACCGTCTGGGCTTGAAAAATACTACTAATTTCCAGAAAATCGTTGCTGCCTATCCAAATAATGTATAAAGCGTCAGGATCAGTCTGTTCTGTCGTCACTAAATAGTTGTCTATTTGCTGCTGCAAACCTGATAAATCGTTAAATCTATCATCTAAAGTGTTTGTCGTACCCGAAGTGGCACCAGCCCAAGCAAAGTTAGTTTCTGGGGTGTACGTTAAATTTAAAAGGGGTGCAAGCTGCTCTGGCCAAACAGGACCATTACTTATTCGGCCTTGGTAATAAGGTTCTGGCGGCAACTGCCCTTCTGAAGCTTCGAAAAGGCGCCCTGTATCAGAAAGACTGTCTCCAAAGATATAGATATTACTGTATGGATAGCTCCAAACGGTGCTATAAAAGCTGATGGTCAATATGAACAATAATATTCGCATTGCCTTAATCCCTATGAGTTTATACTGTTGCAACAACAAACTGATGATTAATGCTTTTTCATTTGCTGATTTTCCACCTATATTATAAACTTGTACGAGATTTTGAACAGGGTTTAAGCACAAACTAAACTCGCTGTGCTTAAAAAGTAACATAATCCACAAAAAGACTTTATCATATTCACCTAAATTATGCTGATAATTGACTGATTTACGGATGAAATTAAATCTCTTATGATATGAGTTTATTTACTATTTGATATAGATAAAATGACAGATATACCAATTTTGGATATTCGTGTATTTGAACGAATGAAAAAAGAAATACGGGCGAGCGGGATGAATTGGCTTGTAGACCTTTATATACAAGAAGTTCCTAATTACTTAACTAATATTCGCCAAGCATTGGCCCAAAACGACAAAGAAGCTGTATACCTTGCAGCCCATAAGTTTAAAGGAGGGAGTGCTAATTTAGGGGCTAAATTAATCGTTAACCTCTGTAAACAAATTGAGGATACAACACGTAACGGCTCGTTTACAGAACTGCATGAACAATTTTCCCTGCTAGAAGAAGCTGTTCAAAAAACAACCACTGAATTACAAATATTAAAGGGATAAACATAACCATTATCCGCGACAACCTACTACAGTGATGCAAAAACGAAACAATGGATAATCATCCTGCCCAAAGTTTACCAAATATTTTTTAATGTAAATAGGCAACCTTTTTTATAGATCATGATTAAATCATTTTTTCTTACACAAAGTTAATTGAACCAACAATGGGTAAGCATATCACCATTCAACAAACTTTAACGCTCGCCTCTTATGTTGTTGTAGAAGCACTACGCACCCGTTTTTTTACCATTATTATCAGCTTACTTTTAATTTGCATTGGCGTTGCGTTATTTTTAGGGCAAATTGCCATTATTGAAAGTCAAGGTACTCAAAGTAGCTTAATTGGGGCCTTTTTAAGGCTTAGTGCTGTATATATTATGAGCCTATTTGTAATTACCAGTACGGTTAGAGAATTTCATGACCATACCATTTACTTATGGTTTTCTTTACCTATACCTCGTCATATCTACTTTTGGGGAAAATTACTGGGATTTGTATGTGTGGCATCAATAGTCACTATTTTATTTGGTTTACTTTTATTTGGTTATTCTCCATATTTTCAGGTAATGTTATGGACACTGTCGCTTTGGTGTGAGCTATTGATTATTGTGGTGGCCAGCCTATTGTGTGTATTTACCTTTCAACACACTATTCAAGCATTTAGTGCTGTTTTAGGATTTTACATCTTAGCGAGAAGTATTAGTGCTATTCAACTCATGGCAGATGGTCCATTACATGATGCAAGCTCGTTTGCAGATCAGTTTGTCAATTTATTTGTACAATTTATTGCAATGTTGTTACCCAAATTTGAAAATTTTACCCAATCGGCTTGGCTTGTTTATCACACAGGTACTTGGGGAGAATTATTTAATATTTTTGTCCAAACGGCTGTTTATTTATTACTACTGATTGCTATGAGTTTATTTGACTTATACAGAAAGAATTTTTAGCTAAGTTTTGAGTATTTCCATATTTTTGCTAACAACACAATTTCTACCCAATGCCTTTGCTTGATACAAAGCATCGTCCGCCTGCGCAATTAATACTGTCGGAAAATGCTTTTGCTCAGGAATCGTAGTGGCAACACCTATGCTGAGCGAAATATACTGATTGGCACGAGAACGTTTATGGGTAATTTTTAATTCACCTATATGTTGTTTTATCGCATTTGCAATGTGTAAAGCTTCTTTTTTATCTATATAGGGTAATACTATAATAAATTCTTCACCCCCATAACGCGCAATTAAATGCTCAGTTCGGTGATATGTGGTAACAGCATCTACAATTCCCTGCACTACTTGCTTTAAACAATCATCACCTGCTTGATGCCCGTAACAGTCATTATAATTTTTAAAATAATCAATATCGCACAAAATAATAGACAGTGGATGATGTTCATTGACAAGTTGCTGCCATATGTTTGGCAAGTAAATGTCTAAACAACGCCGATTCGCAACTTGAGTTAAACCATCCAAATTTGCTAATCGTTTTAGCTCCTTATTTGCCCGACGTAATGCAATTTCCACTTGACGACGACTTTGAACTTCTTGCTGTAATTTTGCATTTAAAGATTCTAATTCATGCGTCCGTTGTTCTAATAAACTTGCAGATTTTTCTAAGGAATTTTGAGTATGCTTATGCTGCTCAACTTCAACTTGCAACTCTGCATTTTGTGATTCAAGTTTTAACTGCAAACGACGTAAATTTAAATGCGTTTTAATACGCGCCAACACTTCCTCATGCTGAAAAGGTTTAGTGATATAATCAGCCGCTCCCAGACTAAATCCCTTAATCTTTTCTTCGGTATCAGCTAAGGCAGTCATAAAAATAACAGGAATATCTCTAGTTTCTGTCTCAGATTTTAAAATTTCACAAGTTTCAAAACCATTCATATCAGGCATCATAATGTCTAATAAAATAAGTTCAGGTTTACCATATTTTACCGTTTGAATGGCTTGCCGCCCTCCTTGAGCAATCAAAACCTTAAAACCTGACATACCCAAAAAATCAAGTAATACCATAATATTTTCGGGCATATCATCAACAATCAATAATGTGCCTGCCGTGGCTTTCATGACGAACTATCCATATAAGGTTTAACTAGATTAACTATATCATCCATACGCAACTCGTTGGCTAACTTATGAATTTTTTGGCAGAATGGCGCGGCTGTTGTTTCCTGTTGTTCAAATACTTCAATCGCTTCTAATATACCATTAATATCGCCTTGCATGGCTAAATCCCATAAGTTGGCTGCCATATCTGCAGGTAACTTCTCCCAGTCCTGTGATACCAACTCCTGAGTAATAATTTCCTCTATTACCAAAGGTTGTTCGTAGGTCCACACTAAGCCTAATTGTTCTTCTAAACAACTCAAAAGGTGTGCTGTATTAACGGGTTTAGACAAAAAACATAATTTATGTGTAGGTATATTATAAAAAATACTTTCAGATTCAAGTTTTGCACCATATTCTGAGAACTCACTGGCAGACATTGCAACAATGGGTATTGAATCTAACAGTGTTTGTTGACGTACTTGACGAATTGTTTCAAAACCATCCATCACTGGCATGACTAAATCTGTCAAAATCAAATTTGGTTCATACTCCCGAGCTTTAATCACACCTTCTCGACCATCTATTGCTTCAATCACGTTGAAATCCAATGGCAAAAGTAAATTTCGCAAAATATCTCGCGTACCCTTTTCATCATCAATCACCAAAATCGTTTTAGGTTGACCTTCATAACCTATAATGACTTTGTCTTTTTCTTGAGTAGGTAAAAAATCGCTCATTACTTGAACCAATTTCACAGAGACTTGAAAGGTACTGCCTTTACCAACGTCACTTTGCACATTAATATTTCCTTGCATTAGGTTAACGACATGTTGAACAATTGATAAACCTAAACCAATGCCTTGAGAATACAGTCGCGTTTTTCCTGCTTGAGTAAAAGGCTCAAAAATTTTTTGTTGCACTATTTCAGACATACCAATCCCAGTATCTTGCACTTCTAAATTCAGCGTACCTTCAGCATAGTGGGTTCTAAAAATAATACCGCCATGCTCAGTAAATTTAATGGCATTACTGAGTAAGTTGGTTACAACTTGACGCAGTCGTTTTTCATCACCATTGACCATCGTCGGCAGAACTGATAAATTTTGGTGGGTAAAACTTAATTTCTTTTCGTGGGCGCGAATGGTAAATAGTGCTGCCAACTCATCCATAAATTTTGGCAGACAAAAATCACTGGCATAAAGTTCGAGTTGTTCAGCTTCTAGCTTTGATAATTCCAAAATATCATTTAGTAAAGTTAATAAGTAATAGCCATTTTTTTCTATTGCCTGGGCATTTTTCTGATGTGTGGTTTGTAAGTTTTTGTCATGAGTCAGCATTTGTGTATACCCCAATATGCCATTTAGAGGCGTGCGTAATTCGTGACTCATGCTAGCTAGAAAGGTACTCTTGGCCCGATTTGCGGCTTCAGAAGCATGTCGAGCTTGTTCGTTATCAGCAAATAGATTGGCATTTTGTATTGAAATGGCCATTTGTGTTGAGAGTAAACGTAGTAAGGAGATATGTCTGTCTGTGAATGCATCTGTTGTTAGGTTATTTTCTAAGTAGACAATGCCAACGACTTGTTGTTGGTATAACATGGGTAGGCAGCAGACTGATTTTGGTTGATGGGTAATTATATAGGCATCATGGACAAAAGTATCTGCTTGACTGGCATCACTTAATACTAATTCTTGTTTGGTGATTGCAACGTAGTTAATCATGCTTGTGGGTACAGCATTTTCATTTGTTTGATGAGTGTCTAGCGTGGTTTGATCAAGTAGTTGAATTTGCGCCCCTGCAGTTGTCATATTTGCTTCTGCGACGAGGGTGTAATTACCTGACTTTTCTAAAACGAGTAGGCCAGTTTCTGCCCCTGCATTTTCCATGACTGTCCACAGTAGTTTTTTTATCAGGTGCTCTAGCATAATTTCTTCTGAAATTGCTTGAGAGGCTTTGAGTACGGAGGCTAAATCTAGTTCGTCACCATGATGTTGAATAGTTGCCTGCATATAAGTGGCATTGGAAGAAATGGTTTTTTGTATTGTTACATATTCATGGTACCGAGTTTCTAGGTCATTAATTTTCTGGGTAGCACCCCAAAGTTTATAGTGGTAGTCAGCTTCTTTGAAATAAATGGCTGCAATTTTTTCTTTACCCTGAGATAGCCAGCTTTGAGCTGCGAGTTCATTTGCTAAAGCAACATGTTGAGTAAAATTATGTTGTTTGGCTTCTTCAATGGCTTGATCGTATAAATTGAGTATGATGTCAAAAGACTGTTGAGTCAATTGTGCCATTTGTGCTTGGATTAGTACGTATTGATGACTAAAATTGGCAGGACTGGCTTTGGCCCAAATAGCCATTTGGGTTTGGTTGCGCTCAAGTTGTTGCCAGAGTTCAGTTTGGTTTTTGGCGTCAGGATAGAGAGCTATGAGTACGAGTGAATGCGTAAAATTATATGCAGCAGCAGGGTATAGACCTTGAGTCGCTACGGCAATGAGGTTGGCATTCGCAGATTCAAGTGTATTTAAGGCTTGAGTGTATTGCCCATGTAGGTAATAGACGAAGCTAGAAAGTATGTGATAGATGCAAATGACTTGGGGATTTTTGTGTTGTTCGCAATCTGCTAGGTATTGTTTGACTGCTTGTGCTTTATCTGCAAGTGGTTGTTGTAACTGGGTAATAATGAGTAATCCACCTTCTAGCAGGTCTATTGCCCATTGATTACCACGGCTACGACTGAAGGCTTGGGAGTGAGTGATTTCTTCTGTTAAGGTAGATAGAGGGATACCTTGGTAAAAGCGACAATACATGTTGTGACCAAAGGCATAGGCGGAATATTGTAGGTTGCCGGATTCTAGTCCTACATGGTAGGCTTGTTGATAGTCTTGTGAGGCAACGCTTAGATGTTGTGACCAAGCTTGTACTGAACTGCCTATCATGAGGTGATATACACTTTGTGCTGAAACATCAGTGCCAAACTTATGTTGCATGATACGTGTGGCAACTTCACCAAAAGCTTTTGTCATGTCATAGCGATTGTCAACGTAGCCCATAAGTCCACCAAAGGCAGTATAGGCATAGCCAATTTGTGGAACATTGCCGTAATGTAAGCAGAGATTGATGACTTTTGACACAATGACTGCCCATAGGCGTTGGTGAGCACGATAACAAGGTGGACCCATGGTGATTAGCAGTTTGACCGCCATTTGTTTTTCAACATTAGACATAATAGGTAGATCAAACAGAGACGCAATGCTGCGTTGCTTTAGTACTGCTATGATGGTAGCAATTTCTTCGTCACGCGCTGCTTCAAGATTTTGGCTATCTTCAGGCAATTGAATGTCAATTAGTGCCAGTGCTTGGCGGCCTGTATTGATGGCCGCTGTATAATTTGCTTGTAACGTGTATTGTACGATCAGCATGTGTAAAGCTTCTGCTTTTTCAAGCGTGGTATTGGCATGCGCGACAGTGGCAGTAATCACTTGTTGAGATTCAGCCAAATGTCCATTGAGATAGGCTAATTCTGCACGTTCAATGTGTAACTGATACATTAATTTATAATGTGTTTGCCATAATTGTTCCTCAGATTGATGAGGAAATTCACATAGGGTATGCAAATATTGTAAAGCCGCATAGTAGGCTAAGGATTGTTTAGCTTTTTGGGCAGCATTAAGATTGAGTTGCATCCATTGCATTTGTTGAGCAGGGTCGACAATAAGCGTGCGTCCAATATTGAGATGATCAACTATTTCAAATAGCTTATCTTCTTGTTCTTCTGAGGTTAATTTAGTTAGTAATCGTTGTGCAATTTTAAGATGTAAGGCTTTTTTTTGCTCAGCATCAATCATTGCATAAGCGGCTTGTTGGATGCGATCATGCAGAAATTTGAACTTAGTGTTAGATAAATCAGTAGTTTGCGCAGATAAAAGTGTAATAAAAGAATCTTTAATCGCGGGCTGCAAATATTGATAGGTTTGTTCTATTGAATGTTCGTAAATAATAGCCAATGCACTTAAATTAAATTGATTACCTAAACACGCCGCTAATGAGAGCACGTCTTGCATCGTCTGAGGTTGTACCATCAACCGGTTGAGTATGAGATCTACCACATTATCCGAAATATTTTTTTGATGAATCTGTTGTAAATCCCATTGCCAATGCATTGTTGTGGGTGAAAAAATCAGCAGCCCATCTTTACATAGATGATGCAATAATTGTTTAACGAAAAAAGGATTGCCTTTTGTTTTTTCCATCACCAATTCAGCTAACATCATCAATTTATGGATAAATTGTTCCTCATTTGGCTCAACTGTATTGGGATCAAGTGTATCTCTGAGTAATTGAATAACATCATTAAGTGCGAGGGGAGTCAGTGTGATATTGCGCATGGGCACATTTTGAGTGCGTAATACGCCTAGGCTAATTGTCAATGGGTGTGCTTCATCAACTTCATTATCCCGATAAGCGCCAATCAGTAGAAAATGGTTGAGTGTCGTGTCGGTCATGATAGTTTGAATTAAACGCAACGTTGCCATGTCCGCCCATTGTAAATCGTCCAAAAAGAGAATGAGAGGCTGTTCGGTTTGGCAAAACACTCGTAGCGCAGCCAACCATACTTCTTGAAAACGATTCATTGATTCAGTCGGTAATAAAGCAGGAACAGGTGGTTGTTTGCCCAATATGAGTTCTAATTTAGGAATAATATCAATGAGTACTTGACCTTTGTTACCCAACGCTTTTAACAATTTTTCTTGCCAATGTGCCAAACTGGATTTGGACTCAGTCAATAATTGTTGCACCAAATCTTGAAAGGCACGACTCATTGCAGAATAAGGTTCTGTACGTTGCAATTGTTCAAATTTACCACGGATAAAATAACTATGGGCCATCTGTTGACGCACAGCTTGAATTAACGCTGATTTACCAATACCTGCATAACCAGCTACGAGTAATAGTGCAGGGGTATTCATTTGCTGCATATTCTCAAAGTCAATCACTAAGGTCTCAATGACTTGTTCACGCCCATAAAGTTTTTCAGGAATAACCAATTTATCCGGTGTATCCATTTGCGCTAAAATAAAATTTTGCCAGTGATTATCAATCAGTTGTTGGCAAATTTTTTCCAAATCAGCATATAACCCACGCGCAGTTTGATAGCGTTCTTCTGCTGTTTTAGCCATTAATTTCGTGACCAATTTTGATAACATGGGAGGCATTGTGTAAGGCAATGGTAATTTTTCTGGTGACATAGGCTGTTTTGCCAGATGACAATGCACTAACTCTGAATTATCCTGTGTGGTAAAAGGAAGTTGGCCTGTAAATAATTCATATAAAGTTACGCCTAACGCATAAAAATCAGCCCTGTGATCTAAAATCCTATTCATACGTCCTGTTTGTTCGGGGGAAATATAGGCGAGCGTGCCTTCTAATTGTGTTGGTTTTCTTAATTGTGAGCTATCTGTCGGTAAAATTTCTGCGATCCCAAAATCAATGATTTTCACCTGTTTGCTTTTTGAATTAATAATAACATTGCTAATATTAATATCTTTATGGATAATTTGTGCAAGATGAATGTCAATTAATCCTTTTGCAATTTGCAAAGCAATTTTTAACAAATCAACCAGTGAATTTTGGTGATTATCAAGAAAATGTTGTAATGAATCAGCTTCAAAGTCCTCTAATACAATAGCTAAACTATTTTGATGATGAATCAATTGATAGGCTTGTATTGCATAAGAACTATGTATTCTTTGAGTGATTTCGTACTCTTGATGGTAATGAGCCAACTCTTCAGGTGTGGGATAATCTTTTTGTAAAATCTTTAATACAACAGGTTTATCTGTCTTTTTTTCAATTGCTCGTTGAACTAAAGTACGCTCACTTTCATATAAAGTTGTCAAAATCGTATAGTTTGCAAACGTTGTCATCACGCTTTTCCTTGCTGGATAAAATAAATCTGTTTGGAATCAACATATAACTTATCGTTTTAGTTAACACAATATTTTAGCTAATTTTATACCTAATTTAACAAGGTTTCCATGTGGATAATAACTATTGACTAATTTTGTTTTGAAAAACTAGCTTTGTTGACAGGAAGAGGTAAATCCTTAGCTTAATACAAAAAGAGGAAGTAAAAAAACTATGTAGTGGCAAGAAGTGCGATAAGATTTAACACTAATTCCGTACTAAACAAGTAGCTTATATTTGTAACGTACATTCACAGCTCACACTATGATAATAAGGCACCTAAAGACTGCCATGATCGTACTTATTTTACGGAAGCAATAGCAGATTATCCCATATCACGACAAATTTTAATTAGTCGCACAACAAGGTCAACCTGCGATCGTATTTTCAACCCCCATTCGAAATAGATCAGGTAAAGTGATTGGTGTCGCTATGTTCGGCACTGAATTGACTGATGTTTCTAAAAAAGTAAAAGCAACGCAACAAGGAAAAACTGGTTATGCTTTTGTGCCGGTGTCACGCAGAGATTTCGTGCCGCTCACGGGACGTCCTATCCCTAAGAACCTGTTTAAAGTCATTGAAAAAGTCAAAAGTTTGTCAGATAATGAAGTAATGAGAAAAACATACCCAAGCGACCTAAGTGGCAAACAATTTGAACAAATCCAACCTTTTCTAGAAAGAGCCCGCAAACGCAGTAGTCCAAGGAAAGTGGAGCTTTATGAAATCTTTTGTGCAGTATTGTATGTACTCAAAAGTGGTTGTCAGTGGAGAATGCTGCCTGAAAAAAACAGGTTGGCGTGGTCCGAAAGAGCCTTGGACGCAATGCCACTCCAAGTATGTTGATAGTTGACTCACAGAGTGTAAAGAATGTTGATTGTGCTGAGAAAAAAGGTGATGACGCAGGCAAGAAAGTATCTGGTATCAAGCGGCATCTAGCTGTAGATACACAAGGTTTTCCACACGCTTTAACAAGCTTAAATAATTAGTTTATTATATATAGCAGCAATAAGGTTAAACCGTAGAGCAAAATGCTTACGACGATTTCGGTAACGAAAGGCAAGCATTTTGAAGATTTTAAGTGCCCGTATAACGTGTTCGACAATAATACGGATTTTAGCCAGTTGGCGGTTAGCCTGTTTTTGTTCCTCAGTCAAAGGGCAAAGCTTAGTTTTTTTAAATGGGATTTGGCAACAAGCATGGTATCTTCTCATTCCTTGATAACCGCTATCAGCTAATACTTGTATAGAGACATCAAGTTGAGCTTTCTTGAGACTTTGTTTGAATAAGGTAAAGTCATGAACACTGCC
>JADGDF010000034.1 GCA_016745055.1 Thiotrichaceae bacterium
CTTCGTGTGTCAGTTCGTCATTGCTTGCCAGAAATATATTATAAACCAATTACCTAAAAAATCTGTATTTAACGACTTTTCAATGGCGATGACTATAACAACGTTGGGAACTACACTCACCCAACTTAGATTCAATTTATTCAAGAATAAACTAAAAGCTCTAACTCTTCAATAAACTGATAATCTTTTTGATTTTTAGAAATCAGTGGATAACTAAATGAAATAGCTGTTGCTGCAATCAATGCATCAGGAATCAATAAACCATGACTTAAACGATACTTTAATAACAATTCATCCGCTTTGTTTGAAATTAAATGATCTAACTGTAACAATTGAAAATCAGAAACAAACCCTTCCATATTGCGTAGTTCTATTTTATTTCTACACCCAACAACAAATTCCATTTTTGTGATAATGCTCATTGCTAATGTTGCCTGCTGTTCAAGTTGTTTCAAACAAGTCAGTGTTTGTTCAATATGATGCCCATAATCAATCAAAACATCAGTATCAACAACGATAGTAGCTGAGACATTTAACCCCACTCTTTCTCACGCAAGCTTCTAACCCAAGCACTACTATCTACCATATCAGTTCTATTTTTCCACATGCCAAAAAACGGATTATTATCCCAGTCATGCTGCGTGTTTTTATGCAGTCTAGATGCAGATTTTTCATAACGCTGCTTAAGACGCATCATAAAATCAATAAGTTCTTGCTGCGCATTAGGTGGCAATGCTTCAAAATCTTCAAAAAATTGCGTTTGATTCATTTCCTATCCTACAAACGGTTAGATAAAGCACTGTTTCAGTGGATGACGCTTCGTTTATCCCCCGGACTAAAACAGATTAGTTTTCCCAATCTTCTATTTTCAAACCTTCAATTCGGCTAAATTCACGGGTATTGTGTGTCACTAAAATTAAATCACTCACTAATGCAATTGCAGCAATTTGCAGATCATAAGGGCCAATAGGTGTGCCTTTGTTTGCTAGTTGAGCACGGATTTGGGCACATTTTATGACGGCTTGATCATCAAAAGGTAAACTAATAAATTCACTAAAGAATTCTTTCAACACGTTCAAATTCTGTGTTCTGCGAGAACTTTTGTATGCTCCATAATACAGTTCAAATTTGACAATATCACACAAGACAATATCTTGACATGAGATGATGGCAAATTTCTGTAAAATGGCAGAATCTTTTTGATTAATGTACTTTATACAAGCATTCGTATCCGGTAAATAAATCACAACAATGCTTCTCGTTGCTCATATTCTCCTTGCTCGTCGCGGGTTAATGGTTCGCCTTGCCAAGCACCAGCAGTCTTTTCAAAAAAACCAGGCGACCAACCTAATTTCTCTGACGCTTGTGAATTAGAAATAATTGGTTGAAGCATTACAGTTACTTTAAATTCAGTATTAACCAAATCAACCGGCACATTTAAATGCAAAATACCGTCTGAATCCGTTTGAGATTGTAAGGTGACTGTTTGCATAATTTTTCCTTACTTTTAAAAAAACATAAATTAAACGATTAATCAAATTAATTCACCATCTCAAAAAAATGGCACAACCCTGAATCATTCTGCACCATTTTGGTGGATGATGCTTTGCTTATTCACCCTACAGAAAAATAGGGCACAATACCACCTAACAACGTTGGGCTTCGTACCTAAGCCCAACCTACATTTTAAAAAAAGCAAAACAAATAATTAATTATAATTTTTGGCACTATCATTAACTTATTAATTCAATAAAATCAATAGATTTTATCGCAGAATAAGTTTCTCTTAAAACTAATAAATCTTGATCACAACTTACAAGATAGTCAGCTTGAGAAGCTACCAAACTAGCAAGAATAGGCTCATCTGCTGAATCATTCGGTACATTCACATGAATATTTGTAATGTCTACCCACTAGCACCGTTCCCCTAACAAACACGCATATTCATTAATCTGTGCTTCATCCCATTTTAAAATATTACGAATTTTTGGATAATGCAAAACCCTAATTACTTCATTCCATTGAAATTCACATAGTACCAACACAAAATGATTTTTTCTCCATCCCTGTACGATTCTACCTGGTACACTATGTGAAGAAAGTAAACCCGATATTAAAACGTTGGTATCTAAAACAACTTTCATCTATTCATACGTCCTGTGCAAATAGCTTCATCAACCAAAGAATTAATAGTTTCTTCAGACAAATCACTAAATGCTTGACTTAATGAATCTGATAATTGTTGAAATCAAGCTTCATTGCGATTAATTTTTTCAAATAAAGTAAAATCAATAAGTGCTGCAACAGGTTTACCTGCATGAGTAATAACAATTTGATCTCCCTGTTTTTGCACACTATTAAGTAACTCTTCAAATTGACTCATCATAGTTAAGTCGGCAGCTTCCCGAATCATATTTATTTCCTAATAATACCAAATATTTTCTCAATCAAATTGCTCCACAACGTATTTTATCTAAACATACGTAACCCGTAACCCGTAAGGCGGATAAGTGGTAACGTCATTTGCCATATCGAAAAATGGCACAACATTAAAGCATTCTGCACCGTTTCGGTGGATGACGCTTTGCTTAACCACCCTATGCGAAAAATATGGCACAATGCCACCTAACAACGTAGGGCTTCATACCTCACCTAACCTACATATATTCTTTCACCACAAAACAGGCGAATTAATGTGCCGTCATTAGCGGTGCTATTTCATGGATAATTTGCTCACCAATTTTTCGTTCAGCAACTTTCAAATCATACGATGATTGCAAACTTAACCAAAATTGTGCTGTTGTACTGAAATAACGTGCAAGCCGCAAAGCAATCTCTACATTAACCGCTTTTTCTTCCTCAAGTAGCTTGATTATATCTTCATCAGCAATATGTAATGCTGACGCAAGCTTATTAGAACTTATTTGTAACGGTTCCAAAAACTCCTCACGTAATACTTCTCCTGGATGCACAGGACGCATACGATTGACAGCCATAATAAAACCCCTATAACTAATTAATGGTAATCAACGATCTCCACATCCCAAGGTATATTATTTTCCCATCTGAAACAAATACGCCATTGACTATTAATACGAATACTCCATTGTCCTACGCGGTCTCCAATTAATTTCTCCAAACGATTACCAGGTGGTGCGCGTAAATCAGTAATATCTTCAGCCATATCCAACATTTGTAACTTACGTTCAGCTTGTGATTTGATTGCCCTAAATTTCTTTGGTATCCCACCTTCATACAGACTTTCTGTATCTTTACAGGCAAAAGTTTTAATCACGCTTGCTTTTTCCTCACTGAGAAACAGAATTGAAAAATAGAAATATTATAGCCTTCTACAAAAATTCTAAGAAAAACTTCTAAATGAGGGGACACAAACTTGGTTACACATTAATTCTCACCAGTATTTGGTTTATCCATTTCTTGTAATAGTTTAGCAATGATGGGTTGAAAGATTTGTAATTCTTTTTCCATCAAAACATTAATACGACGCGACCAACAACCACTTAATTCATGCTTTAACGGTTCATTTACCAATGCCATTAAAAGGGTCGCGCTGTGTTTCAACGATGAGCCTTGATATGCGCTGGAAAACTTTCTTATCAGTCCGCGCCCACTCGCTATACTCTTCAAATGCTTCTATTTCAAAGAGAATTTGCATTTTTTTCTATAGTTGCCAGATCAATTTCGACCACATTGCCTTTTCTTACATTATCTAATGCTTTTAATAATTTGGTACGATTAGCAGAATTGTTCAATAAATACGTTGTCTCATCACTTATTTGCTCGGTATCAATAACAGTAATATTTATAGCCAATCCTTTGTGTAGCTCTTTGAGTTTGCCTATGAAATCGTGTGTTAATTCCTCTGCTTTTAAGCTGTAATTCGCTATCATAGCATGCTCCGATAACCTTCTATTTTTAAAGTCTGAGTAATCTGAAGTATTGTATCATTACTTTTCATAGACAGAATATTGCCCAATAATTCTACTTACCATGAAGATTTGGAAACAAATCACGTAGGTCCGGGTTAGCGGCAGCGTAATATGTTGCGAATTTTTGGGTAATTTAAAACTCTAATAATTTCATACCACTCTGGTTTACATAACTCGTAAGGCGGATAAGCGATAGCGTCATCCGTCATTCTTAGAATTTACACGGTTCTTAACTATCATGATTTTTTCTAAAATGTAAACCTCAATTTCCCCTGAGAGTTTACCTAATGACTTATCGCCAGTGATAAACTTGTTTGCATTACCATTGCACTGGCAACCTTAATGCATCAGGTGTTTTAATTGTATAGTCCATTCTCAATTGAGTAGCTATGTCAACCACCTCTTTCGTCAATTCAACAACAATCAATTCAGGTGAATGAAAAAAGTTCATGTAATATTGCAAAATAAAATTGTTACGTTTTTTTAATGGAATAACGCGACACCATCAATTTATCACCTTGAATTAAATGTGTTTTAATTAGCTTTTTGGTCTTTTCTCCCAAACTACCTTCAGTTTCAATCAAATAAATAACAATGCAAGCACCTAAAAATATATTCACTCATCATCCCATTCATTACGTAAACGACTTAATGCAGTATTCATTTCTTCACTTGAATAAGTACCCTCAGGTAATGTTTCTATATGGGCAATCACTGTACGTCAATAAAGAGATTAATAGGTTCTGAATTATAAACAATCACACCGTCTTCCAAGCGATAGCCAAAGTAAATGTTGAGTTTGCCTACAATATTTAGTGATGGAGGGGGAATTTCCACTTCTTGAAATTGTTTTAGAGTAACACCTTGTTCAAATGCTTCAAGATTACTCATCTCACCATCCCACTCAAGCATTTGCTTCTCTGTATCTAACATGTAGAATTGCGATTGTTTTACAGCATGTATCACCACTAGAATGTCGGCTACCTTATCAATATCATTGATATCTATTGTCATATGACCAAGAATGTCAATGGGTACAAATAGGTTTGGTTTAGCGCTAGACTGATATGAACTACCGTTAAGTGAGATACCCCCACTAAATGCAGTACTGGAATCAGCTAGTTTTCCTGAAGGATTAACCGCAATAGCTGATTCTAAACTAGGTAGCGTTTTGGGAAATACAACATTGATCAGTTCAACATTGCCACCCAATTGCACATCCTGGCCAATAACAGAATTTTCAAGAATCACATTTTCCAGATGACTGCCAGATTTAATGGTGACAAACTCCAAGTAAGCTCTATTTTCAGCTTTACCCACAATTTTTCCCCTCAAAATGCCACCAGTGATATGGGCGCCAGCATCTAAATGTACATCTTGGAAGTAACCACCAACATCACTATCATTAATAACTCTACCACCTAAAGTACCTCCAGTAAGTGACCACCCAACGAATATAAAGTCTTTGAGTATTCCTTCGTTTTCAATGTCACCGCTTAAAATGCCACCTACTAGCTTGGCTGAGAAGAGAAAGAGTGAGTTGTAAATCCAACCATGATTTTCAATGTTTCCATCAAAAGCAGCATTAGCCACATGTCCTGTTTCACCAATTGTAACGTTGGTTAGTGTTTGTTTTTCTTTAAAACGACAGGTGCCGTGAATTTCATTGTTTTCTATCAAGCATTCCTGTGGAACAATTGGAATATCATTGTTACCAGAGTTTTCCCCCAGATTATCAGGTTCACTTCTTGGTGGTTTTGGATTAGAAATTGGTTCCACTGGAGGTGGTTCCTTTGGAGGAGCAGGAATAACAATTGTTGGAGCAGATGTTGATGGTGTACTAGGTACCTCAATAACAATTGGCTTCGTTCCATCTTGAGTATTTCCTCCATTATTAGGGCTAGAGGGAGGAGTATCTCCTTGCGTTGGTGTACTTGATGGAGGATTACCATCATTCTTTTCCGGCTCATCCCCAGGAGGGATTTCTTGTTTTTCTTTATCTTCACTATTGATAGTGACTGTCGTGGTACCTAAACTTTCATTGCTTTCAGAATTTGCCAGAGAAATAGTAAATCGTTCGTCTTTTTCTACTTCATTATCATTAATCAACTTGACACTGATTGTTTTGGAACTATCGTCACCATCTTCCCAAATTAACTCACCACTTGTTGCTACAAAATATTGTCCAGCTAAAGCAGTACCATCATACATGGTATATTTCACTGAAATTCGCCCATAACTACCACCAACACGTTTTACATTAACAGAGTAATCACCAACATTATTTTCGGCAACACGATATTCAGAGGCAGAAAATTGGATAGTCCCTGGATTCTTTTCCGCTTGATCCTCGTTTTTATCTTCGCTGTTAATTGTAATGATTGCTACATCTAAAACTGACACACCAACTATATCTGTTAATGTAACAGTAAGTTTTTCTGGTTCTTCTATTTTTTCATCATTGATTAAATTAAAATTTATTGTACGGTCACTGCTATCACCATCAAGCCAAGTAAAACGACCTGTTATTGGCGCTTCAAAGTCCTCTCCAGCGGTAGCTGTACCGGGGGTTATACCGTACTTGACCATTACCAAACCATCATTGCCATTAATTCGTTGAACTTTTAAAGAGTAAGCACCATCGGTTTCATTAACAATATGTGGTGCTTGGGCAAATTGAATTTTTCCTGGCTGTCTTATTTTTTGGTCATCATTCTCTCCTGAGGATGAAGATAACACTTCAAAAGCATTATCAAGATTTCCACTCATATGGTTTTCTACAAAAACACTTGAATTTCCTAACTCAGCATCCTCGGCGATTTGTATTTCTGCGGTAATTTTTGTTACATCCGTTGCTGCGGGAAGATGATTAAGAATCTGAATACCTTCTCTAAACTTTAGTTTCATGTCCTGCTGAAAATTTTCTCCAGTCACAATGACAATGACTGTGTCGCCTTGCTTTCCTTGATTGGGTTCAACCGATATAATTTTTATATCTAATGGAGCAGCAATGGCATCAAAACTACTGCCAAGTGCAGCATCAAATTTATTTCTTTTTGTTTCTTCTGAATCATTTTGGCTAATCACTGTGCAAGTTGCATTGACATGACTACCTAAACTGCACCAAAAATTACTCACTTCATTTGCCTTAACTAGAATAGGCAAACACATCAAAAAAATAATCTGAATAAAACGTTTAGAAACTAACATTGTGATTTCTCTTGTCGAATGAAAGGCATTGCCAGAGTTAAGATGTTTGTTTGTTGGGAAAACGACTTTCTTAATCTGGCAATGTAAACAAGATTATTTAATATTACAATGGGTAGGGAATATATCCTACCCATTTTCCTACTCATTCAAACTTACACGCTACTCAATGAAGTTTGAACTTCCTTCACCGCAGTCCATCTCACTGATAATCGGCCTAAAATCGACTTCTTTTTCAGACAATATTGCTTTGATTTTTTCAACAGTGACTAGGGTTTCTGCATCATCATACACGGGTGCGTCTGTGATAAAGATCAGCGTACCTTGAGATTTCAAATGATTGAGTCCCAACACTAATGCATCTGCAGAAGCTTCAGGGCACATCCCACCATCTTTTGCTTCCAAACCGTTTAGAGCTTGCAATAAGATTTCAAGGTCACGAGTCGCAGTTACCACTTTAATATCATCGTCATCTCTAAAGCTCACGATAGCGATAAGTGGTTTAGTGCCATTAGCAAAACCTTCTTCGGCGTATTGCTTGACTTGTCGGATAACTCCTTCCAACTCGTCATTCATACTCCAAGTCAAGTCAATAACAATAATACCATCAACCACAATGTTTTGAGTGTTTACTTCAGCGCGTACTCTGGAAGTATGTCCTTCTGAATATTCCACTGACGTTACCTTGGCTTTGGCAACAAGTTTGATGAGACCTGGGTCTGTCAACTTCGTATCCAAACTGATTGTGGTGTAACTGACATCACCTGGGTTAACAATACTCAAATCTTGAATATCGCAAATAATTGCAGTTGATGTATCCCCAACACGACAGCCACTAGACATGGATGAAATATCTAAGCCTTTAGGTAATTGAACTTCCAATTGAATACCCGTTACATTGGTTTGAGGTGCATTATCATTCAACTCAACATCAAACTCATAATGTAAATCACCACCCATCACGACAGGACTTGGGGTTGCACTACCAAAGACAGACAAGTAAGGTTTCACCTTTGTTGCTGTTTTTGCAACATCTGGGGTGTACTCATTAGATGTCAAAGTAACTACGTTAGCAATCGAAGAACCTGCTTGGCCGACGCTCAACTCAACATCAATGGCGGTAAGTGAACCAACAGACAAATCAGATAAAGTACAAGTCGTTGTATTGTTTTCAACCACACCATCACAGTTAACACCTTCCAACCCTTGAATGCTGACCAAACTTGTACCGTTTGGAATTTCATAGGTAATGAGGCCATTGGTTGCTGTTTTATCTCCGCCGTTGACAGCGCTGATGGTATAGGCAATGTTTTTACCTTGTTCAGCTTTTTGTTGGCGATCTTTAGGAGAAATTTTGGCTTTCAACTCAGTCAGTGGTTTTAACACAATTTCAGTCAACAACTGTTCATTGCCCACTTCAAAATCCACAGGCATGAAGGTTGTGCCATCGTCACTACTTACCATTGCAGTGTAAGCACCTTCAAGCAAGCTACCAATTTTCCAGCCTCCGTTTTCATCAGTGGTGATAGTTTTGCCATCGACTTCAATGGTTACACCCACAACCGGCTCACCTACTTCATTATGAATGGTGCCAAACACGCTGTAATCACCGGTGACATTTACTGAGCCTGTTAACGTGATATTTGAAGTTTCATCTTCACCTAACTCCACTTGCTCACTTTCAAAGGTATAACCTTCTTTGCTAGCAGAGATTGTGTAACTTCCTACAGGCAAGTCAATTGTCACTTCACCATTAACATCCGTCGTTACAGTTTGATTCCCTACTTGGACACTCACACCTTCTAAAGGTTGGCCATCACCAGTAACGGTTACATTAAGGGTGCCTTGTGGTATTGGAAGAGTATTTCCTCCTAGTCTAACTTCCACTTCCTTAACCACTTCAATACCACTAAGCTCGACTTTGGGTTGCTCAAATTCATGGACTTTATGGCTAGCAGCGATAGTATAAGTACCTGCTTCAAGACCATAAACATACCAGAATCCATTGGCATCCGTTTTTGCTAACTTATCTCCAACTGTGAGTTGAACACCTTCAATGGGTTGACCATTTTCATCCACAATGGTGCCCAACACAGCATAAAGATTAGCTCTTTCTAATTCTCCAAGTAAATTTGGTTGAGTCGGAGCTATTTCAGCAAAAATTTCAAGGCCTTGACGTAAAGCAGCAACTTCTTCTGTATCAATAGATACATTACGCATACCCATTGTTGCAGATTCATCAATTTGGATCGTTGTTATCAACTGAGATAATCCTTGAACTGCGGTAGAAAGTACAGAAACTCCCATGCTTTCTAAATCTACAAGGATATTTTCCATTTCCGAGAAATCAACATATTGCCCAATCATTTCAATATCCAATGTTTGATCTTGGAAGGCATAACTTGGATTAATTTGAGTGATTTTAGGTATATCTTTCGCGATTTCGAAACCATTCAAAAGTGCAGCTGTTTCATCGCCGGTTGTGATAAATACATCGCGATAGCCAAACTCTGCATCGTCAGCAATTCCAATCGTTGCAACTGCATTTGTCGCATCAATCACGTTAAGTGTCAGGATCTTAATACCGCTTCCACTGAATTCTAAGAAACTTTCTTCGTCAACAAAATGAGTTGTTTGTCCGGAAAGTTTAATATTAACGGTAGAATCAACGCCAGCACGTGATGGTGTGATTTCAGTAATTTTGGCAACAGAACTGTTGTTGACAACTGAAGATAAGACTAAAAAGCTATTTGCTTTTGCAACACGTTCGTTACCAGTTTCCACAACCACACTGTGTAAGCCTACTTTAGTAGAAGTAGTCACATCCACAGTTGCTGTCATCAACTCAGAACTATGAACAGTTAAGTTTTGAACTGTAATGCCATTACCAAAATTGACGGTGGTGGTTTCGTCAAAGTTTGTCGCTAACCCAGAAATATTGACGTTAGTACCTGTACCCACAATGCCAATGTAAGGTGTAACACCCACAAGTTCTGGATTGCCCGTAGCTTCTGCTACGAATAAAGGCCCTGCACCTTCAGCCACTTCAACGTCATTACCTACTGTGGTTGTAACTGTCACATCATAAAAATCAGACGTGATATTGGCAGGAACAGTAACATTGGCGATAATTTGTGTGGCAGATAGTACTTTGAAATTATTGACTGTAATACTATTACCAAAATTAACGGTTGAAGACTCATTAAAATTAGTACTCGCAGCTGTCAATACTAAATCTGAAGTTGCTCCTTGTAGTACAGTGGAAGGATTCACATCAACAATAGCAGGCTCATCAGTTCCCATCATGGTGTTGTAAATACTATTTTCGTATCGTGTACCACTAATATCTGTGCCATCATTGACTTCAGGAATATATGCAAATGAACCGTTTGTTTCAAAAGCAATGCGAGAATAAACTTCGATAGCACCATCATCCGTTCTACCATCACGAGTCATCCGATTACCACCTCGGACTCTTGGTGAACCACTGCGCGTATCTTCACACTCGCCAGTCAATTTGACATGAACACGGATTCCTTTCTTTTTCAAGTCAGCAATCAATCCATCAATATCCAAATCAGGATGAGGATCAGCGTCGGTATACAACATGATTTGTCCACCTTGTCGGGTGTTCAATGAAGCGGCTTGTATTGCTTCAACAGAGCCTTCGGGACATTCACCGCCACCTGCTGCATAAAGGCCATCAATACGTTTTTGTACTGCAGCTAAGTCATTTGTAATGCCACGTTCGTAAAAGCCATCTCTAAATTCAACAAAATTGATAGCAGGGGCACTTTTGCGTTTGCCACTTTCCAATCGCTTAACAATGTTTTGCGTATATCGAGTTAAACTATTAGCTGTACGAACAATTTCTCCTTTTTCTGATACACCATCGTCATCAAACCCCATACTGCCAGTCACATCAATCACATAAGAAGTATCTGCACCGTCATTGTCTTTAATGATGATTCGATGCGTCTTTTGTTTACCTCGCGTGGCACCACCTTCTAAAGTTGCACCCAACAGAGCAAATTGCACATGTTCCGACGATGGATATTCCATGCGAGTATCGTCAATAATTTGAACAGTAATGGTGCGTGGACTATCATCCCAATCTTCCCAAACTGGGTTTAAAGAGGAAGTAATTTTGTAGTCTTCATTCAATTTTGCGGTTGTTCTGGTATCAGAAACAGCTATTTCTATTGAAACTCGGCCATTTTTTCCACCTACACGAACAACATCAAAAGTGACAGTACCCACATCCTCATTCACGCTTTGGGAAGCTGCAGAAAATTGAATTTTGCCTGGTTGGGGGGAGCGGAATTTTGCAACAGTTTCAGCGGTCTTGTTAAGAATATTGGCACAAACCTTTGACCAGTTATTAGTTTGAAAACCAAAACTATCATTCATAATGACATTATTGCCATTGATTGTTTTATCATTGTTTTTGCATCCCATCAAATGCCCAAGCTGATGAGAGAAGCTATAACCTCCAAGATCACTCCCTGCCGCACAACCGACAGTGACAACAGCAAATGCAGACTCAGCAAATCCATTTGGTTTATTAGGATTTAACTGATGTGCGTTACCACACCCCCCTGCATCATTGCCAACTAACAGGACGGTGACATCTGCCATGTTTTTACCGCGTAAATCATGGACATTAGGTATTTGATTTGTCGTCAGTTGTACTAAGATATCTTCTGTGGAGAGTTTATCTTTATCGCCTTCATAAGCTATCTGGGCACGATGTACTTCGTTCAATTGCTGTGTAACACTACTATTGGTGTAACTGGTGTTGGTTTCTTTGATGAGATCATTAATCATGGAATTAATGTCACCACCTGATGCACTTTTTGCGTGTAATTCCGCTTGAGGCGTATATACTACAAGCAAGTCGATGACTTCATCAGCAGCGAAGCTGGTCAATGGCGTTACACTTAATGAAAATAAAACAAGTAAACTGCTTACCCATCTAGCAAAATGACTTTGCCTTTTGGGAATAGCAGGATCATGTTTTCTCGAATAGGGAATCATTATTATTTCCTCATGAATGAATATGTGAGTTTGTCATCGTTGTAAAATGACAAACTCACCTAATTAAATAATTAAAACGATTGGTGTGCAGAGTTTTTCATTCAGCTAATTCATAAAAAATGTTCTGCATGTTGATTACTTCACGGTTGCTGATGGAATGAGTTCCATGTGAATTTTGCTCTTTCCACGAATATCAACATCTTCAATACCGTAGTAATAGGTATTACCGGATTCAACGCTAGAATCCACATAGGAATAGGAAATACCGTTGTGTGAAACACCCTGAGCTGGAATCAATTCATTGGTGAGTTTCACGACATTTGTGTACGCTCCGGCTTCATCTTTTTGAGCACGCCAGACAAAGAAACCTGCATTATCAATTTCAGAAGTAGTTGCCCATGAAACTGCAACACTATTTTTAACAGGGACTGCGGTGACAAATTCCAAATCAACAGACTCTATGCAAGCGGGATCTTTTGGATCACAGAAGGGAATATCTTCCTCTGTAGGAATAGGCATCATTGGTAAGCTATTAAAATATCTGGTCATACATTCTTCATCTACTTCACCTTCTTGACATTGATCAGGCGTTTTACCATCTCGAACGCCTTTAACACTTCTCGTAATGCCATTTTCTGGGCCAAAGCTGATACCGTGAGTGGCAATTCTTAGCCAACCAATATGGCCATTTTGCGTATCTGCTTCACACTTTGTTGGATCAGTAGACTTTCTCGTAAATAGCTTAGGCGCCATTTTGCTGCCAGAACGTCCGGTATGAGAATAAATGACTTTAGGTGGAAAGCTTGTTAAACCTGTGGATTCGATAATCAGTGGATCGCCATTGACAATAGTTCCTCTCGTACCTGCTTCGTTGAATAAAACCATATCAACTTTTCCATCATTATTCATGTCCACGTCTACATCTACATACATTTGGAAAAAGCTTTCTGCGGGAAAACCATCTCCATTGAGAGATTCCACTTCACCCAAACTACGTGCTTGACAAGGTGCTTTATCTCCTGCTCTGACCGCATTAGCTCCCCCACCACCACGTAATGGTGTTAACTTAAAGGAAACAGCTTGAGTGTGTATCTCTTCTCTACCACTTGGACCTTCATCAAAGGGATGTCCATCGGCTTGGTATGCACCTTTTTTCCATTGGAAATGTTTATCAGTGATGGGTTCGTCGGTTGCAGAAAAATAGGTACTACAAGAACTTGAGCTACCTGTTTTACAAATATGGGCACCATTTTTTTCATCTGTGCTATCACCATCACGATGAGGGTTACTTCTCCCTACTTTGGTTCTCGCTTCGTATAACATTGGGCTTGTATAAGTTCTAGCCCCTGTTGGACAGTCCGCAGGAGAATCATAACCTTGACAAAAGGGTGCCCCCATTTCGTCTCTTAAATAAAAAGCAAATCCTTTAGTGAAAGTGACTTTGAATTGTGCCAAAGATTGCACATCATCGACACCTGCGTTTGGAAAAGCAGCCCAGGTCGTAGGAGAAATAGCAATGCCTGACAAAGCTAATGACATTGCAGCAACATATTTTTTCATTTTCATCTTAAACTCACCTTTCAGTAGTTAAATTAATAAGTTATCCGTACTTGGTAAAATTAAATCACCGTTAAAACGCTAAATAACGTTTTAAATTGATGTTGTTTGGCTATCTTTGATACTCGACTCTCGTAGCTATAGCAAATGAAGGTTTCATCTTTTCCTTAGCGTACTTAAGAAAATTACGCATAAACATATTAAACATAACTAACATTAAATTAAATACGTAGTGTAATTTCTTTTATAGGATTAATTTTTTTCATGAAATAGACAAGCTTAAGAATCAATAACTTAAACTCATACTTTGAATGGATTAATAATTTAATTTATTAGTGGTTATTTGGGTGAGTGAATTTAAAATAATAAAAATCAGTTAGTTAAGATATTTTTTAAAAAAATACAAAATAAAGCCAAATAATTATAAATATGGCCTTTATTTTTTAAAAATTATTAAAAACATTTAGTTACTCTATTTAAAAGTAAGATCGATATTTTTGTAGATAATATAAGGGATATTAGCACGACACCATTAAAAATATTTGTAAAATATAAGATTAGTGGATTATTAGTGTTATTAAGTCTGGATTCCTAAAGTTTTATCAAAGCTATAGTGTTGAAAATCCTTTTTCTTAAAAGTGAACAATATTTCAAATAAAAGTTTCTTTTGCCACTTCAGGTTATCATTTAGACTTAAAAATTGATGATTAACACTATGAGATTGGAATTTTATGTGCGTTGAGTAGATTTTTTTGTGGAAAAATGAAAAAATAGGTTTTACTTTATACAGTGAAGTCACTCGGTCGTCCTTTTAGATGTCAATAACACCCCTTGAATTACTCCGTCAAACCTTTGGTTATCAAGACTTTCGTGGCGAGCAAGCACAAATTATCCAACATGTACTTGAAGGAAAAAATGCGCTTGTGCTCATGCCCACAGGTGGCGGAAAATCGCTTTGTTATCAAATACCTGCTCTTATCCGGCCTGGTTTAGGTATCGTTGTTTCACCTTTGATTGCATTAATGCAGGACCAGGTGACAGCTTTGCAGCAACTAGGTATTCGTGCAGCTTCCCTCAATTCCCAACAAAATTATGATCAGGCTTATCAAGTTTCAACTCAACTGCGTCATGGTGAATTGGATTTACTCTACGTTTCTCCCGAAAAAATAGTGACACCACGTTTTTTAGATTTTTTGGAACAAACTGAAATTGCTTTATTTGCGGTTGACGAGGCACATTGTTTGTCTCAATGGGGACATGATTTTCGCCCTGAATATGCCCAACTTTCTGTTTTAGCTGAACAGTTTCCTGGTATTCCGCGTATTGCGCTGACTGCAACGGCAGATCATATTACGCGCCAGGAAATTATTGAACAATTGCAATTACATGATGCTAAACCATTTGTTACAGGCTTTAATCGACCAAATATATACTATCGTATTGTGCATGGGCAAAAGAATACAAGGTTGAATGAGGTTTTATTAAATTTTATTCGCCAAGAACATTCAGGCGATACGGGCATCGTTTATTGCCTAACTCGTAAAAAAGTAGAGGAAACAGCAACTTGGCTGACGCGAGAAGGACTAGTTGCTTTACCTTATCATGCTGGTTTGGATAAAAATATACGCGAACATCATCAAACCCGCTTTTTAAGAGAAGAAAATATTATTATTGTTGCTACGATTGCTTTTGGATTAGGTATTGATAAACCTGATGTGCGTTTTGTGGCTCATTTAGGGTTACCCAAAAGTATAGAAGCCTATTATCAGGAAACAGGGCGGGCTGGACGTGATGGACTCCCAGCCAATGCTTGGTTGGGCTATAGTAACTATGATATTGTAATGCTGCGACGTATTTTGGAAGGTTCAGCGTGCGAAAATCCGCAGGTTAGAAAAATAGAGCTTGCCAAATTGCAGGATATGATTAGATATTGTGAATGGACTCGTTGCCGTCGTCAAAAGTTGCTCACTTATTTAGGCGAACCAACGCATCAACCTTGTGGGTATTGCGACAACTGTGGTGGATTGATTGAAACTTGGGATGCTACTGAAATTGTGCAAAAAGCACTTTCCTGTGTTTATCGAACTGGAGAACAATTTGGTATTGGTCACGTCACTGAGGTACTTTTGGGAAAAAAGAGTGATAAAGTTTTGCAACATACCCATCATGAAATTAGCACATTTAGTATTGGTCAAGAATTAACGGCAGGTGAATGGCATTCACTGTTCCAGCAGTTATTGGCTATTGGTTATATTAAAACTGAAAATGAAGACTATAGGCTGCAAATTATATGGGAAAAAGCGCGGCCTTTATTGCGCAGTGAAAAACGGCTGCGTTTACGCAAAAATGGCGTTTCAGTCTCACAACTTCCTAAAAAAACAGTTAATTTCAGTGATACTGATAAAATTTTATTAAATAATTTACGCCAGAAACGTAGAGAGCTAGCGCAAGCTGATAATAAAGCACCTTATATGGTATTTCATGATACAACCTTGGAAGAAATGGTCAGGTATCGCCCCAGCAATTTAGCTACTTTTTACAAATTAAAGGGGGTGGGAAAATCTAAAAAACATTATGCTCAGACTTTTATTGGCGTGATGGACGAACATGCGATGAAATATCATGATGATACAGGTTTGGAAGATGAATTATTAGCGCTATCAGCACCAACAGTAAAACCAAAAAAAACAGCTACAACTAAAATTTTGCCACACACAAAATCAGAATTATCACCTACAGCTATTCAAAGTATTGAATTATGCCAAACAGGCTTATCTCCTGAACAAGTTGCAACGCAACGTGGTTTAAAAACAACGACTATCTATGGACATTTAGTGGATGGCATTCACTGCGGCGAATTAACATTAAACACTGTCATTACCTTAGATAATAATGAAATTAATGACATTAAAGAGGCTATTCAAGCACTCACTGAAGGCAATAATGCATTAAAACCTGTGTACGAAGCCTTTGAAGGTGTTTACGAATACGATACTTTAAGGTGTGTTAAGGCTCATGTATTAAAAGAAAATAGGGAACCTGATGTTCCTAATAATTAATTAGAGGAAAGAGATATGTCACAAAATACTTTGGAAACTTTGCGTCAACAATTAAGTGAGTTTGCTAGCGTACGTAATTGGGAGCAGTTTCATTCGCCAAAAAATCTTTCAATGGCACTAAGCGCTGAAGTTGCAGAACTCATTGAACATTTTCAGTGGCTCACTGAAAAACAAAGCAGTGATTTGTCCCCTGATAAATTGGAAGAGGTAGGTTACGAATTGGCAGATATATTAATTTATTTAGTACGTATTGCAGATAAATTGGATGTTGATCTTTTGGAAGTTGCTTATAAAAAAATGGCAATTAATGAAAAGCGATATCCAGTAGAAAAAGTCAAAGGAGATGCTCGTCGAGCTTCAGAATATGAATAATTTAATATGAGTAGACATAATAAAATGTAAGTAAGCTCAGGACTAAAAACTTAGTATTTGTAATGCCTAAATTTTATGCACTGCATCATAATGCCATTTTATAAGCAACTTAATAATTAAATTTTGACAGCAGCAGTATTCTCAATTGTTTGAAAGTATAGTTAATATTATTTAATGATAAAAAACATAATGTTATTAAAAAATATTTCACCTATTTTTTATATCAATTAATTAGTCAATGTTACATAAAAATTTAATTAAAAGGGATTGCACTCTATTTTAAAAAGTTTTATTCTTATGTCCAAACTATTGTGGAGTAATTATTTAAGCCTAAATTCATAATCCATAGTAATTAACTAGCATTTTTTGCAGTTCTTATTATATACAGGCTTAATTTAAGTATAAAAAAAGAATTTCCTGTTAAACTCACAGGAAAGGCTTTTTGTCCAAAGATATTATTAAAAGTTTAGGACAAAGAGTTAAGTTTATTTTTCCATAAAATTACAAACACATTATATTAAACTGTAGGAGTATTGCATAATGAAAATCAGAACCTCTCTTGCTTTAGCTTTAAGCGCTGTCTTTGGTTTAGCTGTTGCTGCTGGTCCTGTTATGGCTGGTATGGACGGTGGCATGGAAGGCATGAGCGGCATGGACAACATGGCTGGTGGCATGGAAGGCATGAGCGGCATGGACAACATGGACGGTGGCATGGAAGGCATGAGCGGCATGGACAACATGGACGGTGGCATGGAAGGCATGAGCGGCATGGACAACATGGACGGCGGCATGGAAGGCATGAGCGGCATGGACAACATGGACGGCGGCATGGAAGGCATGAGCGGTATGGACAACATGGACGGTGGCATGGAAGGCATGAGCGGCATGGATAAAATGGATGGCGGCATGGAAGGCATGAGTGGTATGGACAACATGGACGGCGGCATGGAAGGCATGAGCGGCATGGATAAAATGGATGGCGGCATGGATAGCATGAAATAATATTTCAGCTAATCTTTCGCCTTAAAAACTTCTAGCAGTGAAAAATTTTACTGCTAGAGGTAAACAGATTTAAATCTTTCTAAAATTTTATTTCAAATCAAATTTCTATCACTTAATGTATCCAATCATTCTTGTAAAATATCCTTTGTCCTTTCTTTAGTTTCTATTAACAATCAGCACGATTCTCGTCATAAGGTTTAGCACAGAGTGGTTTTTATTCTGCTAGAAGTTTTTCATTTTGTATGTATACTCAACATGCACCAATTTGATTTAGCAGGCATAAAAAACATTTTGCAAAATAAATCTTGCTTTCATTCAAACACTGACTTGTCTTAAATATTCTCCTTCTAAACCAATTAATTCAAAAATGGCTAAAATTTCAAGGAAAAACAATAAAAATGGATAAACAATTACCAATTCACATTGATTTATTAGATAAAGGGTTTATTGAATTACAAGATATAATGGGAGATGATAACGCCATTGTGGCGGCTGCCCGTGTTTCATTTCTTGGAGAAAGCAAAGGTGATATTCAAGATAGAAAATTAATTGATTATTTACTGCGTAATCGTCATACCTCCCCGTTTGAGCAAGTTGTTTTTAAATTTAGAGTCAAATGTCCACTTTTTGTTGCAAGGCAATGGATGCGTCATAGGACTTGGCATCTGAACGAAATTTCAAGAAGATATACTTCAGAAGCTTTGGATTTTCACTTTCCTGATGATTGGCGTTTACAATCTTCAAATAATAAACAATGTAGTGAAGGTAGTGCTGAAAGTGTAATTCAACAACAATTTAATCAACAAACTCAGAGCATTGTAGACACTGCATTACAAACCTATGAACAGATGGTGGAAGCTGGAATTGCGCGTGAACAGGCAAGGATGATTTTACCTCAAAATATGTATACCACATTTATTGGCAGTGTTGATTTACATAATTTACTCCACTTTTTAGCACTGAGGCGAGAACATCATGCTCAGCACGAAATTCGAGTATATGCCGATGCTATTTATGAAAATTTTGTAAAACCTTTCTTACCCTGGACGGCTGAAGCGGCAGAAAAATACCTATTTAGTTAATGTCTTAGCACAAAATCCTACCGTTCCTAGTATAAGCTTGCTGATTTTATAAGTGTAATGTTGTAAAATAATAACACATGTTGCGTTTTTGCCAGTTAATTTAAAGCGCATAATAATAACTTAGGGACAGACCATAACCTGCATGAAGCACATTCGTAATTTTTCTATTATTGCCCATATTGATCATGGCAAATCAACACTTGCAGATCGATTTATTCAAGTTTGCGGGGGATTATCAGACCGTGAAATGTCTGAGCAGGTGCTTGATTCAATGGATTTGGAGAAAGAACGCGGCATTACCATTAAAGCTCAAAGTGTTACTCTAGACTATAAAGCGCAAGATGGCCAAACCTACCAGTTAAATTTCATTGATACGCCAGGTCATGTCGATTTTTCTTACGAAGTTTCCCGTTCTCTATCAGCCTGCGAAGGGGCCTTACTTGTTGTTGATGCGGCACAAGGTGTTGAAGCACAAAGTGTAGCAAATTGCTATACAGCCATTGAACAAGGTTTAGAAGTTGTACCTGTTTTAAACAAAATTGATTTACCTTCAGCAGAACCTGATAAAGTCATTCATCAAATTGAAGAAATTATTGGTATTGAAGCCCATGATGCAGTGCGCGTCAGTGCTAAAACAGGCATTGGAGTGGATGAATTGCTCGAATCATTGATTCAACGAGTGCCGCCACCAACTGGTGATGCTGACCTACCCTTGCAAGCTTTAATTATTGATTCCTGGTTTGATAATTATTTAGGGGTTGTTTCGCTTGTGCGCGTTATGCAAGGAAAATTAGAGAAGCGGCAAAAAATTCAGGTTATGTCTACAGGACGCCGTTTTCAGGTAGAAAAAATGGGTATTTTTACGCCCAAACCTGTTGATAGAGACGTACTTGGAACGGGTGAAGTTGGATTTGTTGTTGCTAGCATTAAGGAAATTGATGGTGCGCCTGTTGGAGATACATTAACTTCTGCAGATCATCCTACAGATAAACCTTTACCTGGTTTTCAACAGATTCAACCGCGTGTATTTGCAGGCATGTTTCCTATTGATTCCTCAGATTATGAATCGTTTCGAGAAGCCTTGTCAAAACTAAGATTAAATGATGCTGCATTATTTTATGAGCCAGAAAACTCACAGGCATTAGGTTTCGGGTTTCGCTGTGGTTTCTTGGGTATGCTGCACATGGAAATTGTGCAAGAGCGGCTAGAACGTGAATATGAAATCGATCTCATCACTACCGCCCCGACAGTCATATACGAGGTCTTGACCACAAAGGGAGAAACCCTTAAAGTGGATAATCCTGCTGACTTACCTCCGACAGGGCAAATTACTGAAATTTGTGAACCTATCGTTGAAGCCAACATGTTAATGCCACAAGAACATGTGGGGAATGTGATTAGCTTATGTATTGAAAAACGAGGTGTGCAGAAGAAGTTGCTTTATTTGGGGGCACAGGTTTCTTTAAGTTATGAGTTACCTCTAAGTGAAATGGTATTAGATTTCTTTGACCGTTTAAAATCAGTTAGCCGGGGTTATGCATCCTTAGATTATACGTTTTTAAGATTTCAAACGGCAGATTTAGTCAAACTAGATATTTTGATTAATGGAGAACGAGTTGATGCGTTATCTACCATTGTTCACCGCTTACAATGTACATCGCGTGGTCGTGGGTTGGCAGAACGGATGAAAAAAGTCATTCCTAGACAAATGTTTGATGTTGCAATTCAAGCTGCGTTAGGCGGCCAAATTATTGCGCGTCAAACAGTTAAAGCTTTACGTAAAGATGTTACGGCAAAATGTTATGGCGGGGATGTAACCCGTAAACGTAAGCTGTTAGAAAAACAAAAAGAAGGTAAAAAACGAATGAAGCAAGTGGGGTCTGTCACCATTCCTCAAGATGCTTTTTTGGCAGTATTACACGTTGGAAAAGATAAATGAACTGGGATTTAGCAACAATATTAGTCTTACTAGTGTTTATTACGGGTTTAATATCATTATATGATATAGTATTACTTGCACCGCAGCGCCATCGTAGCAAATCAAGATTATCGGCACAATATGCGACTCATGAAGATAAACAAGCCGTTGATCATGTGCCCTTTTGGATTGACTTATCACGTTCTTTATTTCCTGTATTCGTGATAGTTTTATTACTACGCTCATTTCTTGTCGAACCGTTTCGAATTCCTTCCAATTCAATGATGCCCTCTTTGCTAACTGGAGACTTTATTCTAGTCAATAAGTTTAGTTATGGCATCCGGTTACCTGTGCTGAATAATAAAGTCATGGAAGTTAGCAGTCCTCAACGTGGGGATGTGATAGTATTTCGGTATCCTGAAAACCCTTCAATTCCTTTTATTAAACGAGTAGTGGGATTGCCAGGAGATAAGATTACTTATCATAATACAAATAAAATGCTATACATTAATGATGAACCGGTGTTTAAAACTAAAGTAGGGGTTTATCAAGGCCAAGGTTCTGGCAGTGGTATGACAGGTACCGAAAAATTTATTGAACATTTACCTGGTGCCGATCACGATATTTTGGTCTATCAACGCAATCTTTTTCAGCAATTATCTACTCAAGAAATCACCATCCCCCCTGGAGAATACTTTGTTTTGGGTGACAACCGCGATAATAGTAAAGATAGCCGTTTTTGGGGGACAGTGCCTGAAGAAAATTTAATTGGTAAAGCATTTTTAATTTGGATGCATTGGGATAACAATATGAATTGGCCAATTAATTGGGGACGTTTGGGCATGAAAATCCAGTAAATTTTTAATGTATGGTAGATACACCCATTCAAATTATAGGAAACTTGAGTATTTATTTTGAGTAATATATATTTTTAAGCGACTGACGAAATTAGTGCTCACTTTTAAATAAATATAATTTTGGTACTACATTTAAGTTTGAATGTCTTTAAAAAGGCTACTATTCAATCTTTTAGTATGTACCATAACTCAGTTTCTTTTCTAGTCAGTTTTCCGACAAAACTATTAGGATAAACCAACAAATAATAGAGGAAAGATGTCACGAACATCCTATTATGGTTTACTATAAGCGTTAACTGTTTTACGTGGTACCATCTTATGGCCAACCCTATTTATATCCTTGTTGCCAGTAACTCCCGCTTCCCTCATTTGATGGTTATTTTGCCAACTATCGCCTTGATTTCATTCTATTATCAGTCCATATTATATTTAGAGTGGCAAAATATATATTTTACACGTATTGTAATATAATCAATATATTTGCCTTACAGTTTTAACCTGAGCGTTAGAGTGAGATTACCCTAAGAGAAAATTTTATGAATCAGAATACGATGAGAATTATAAAAAAATACCCTAATCGCCGTTTATACGACACAGAAGTGAGTAGTTATATTACTTTAGTCGATGTGAGAAATTTAGTGGTTGAAGGTGTCCCCTTCCGTATATTGGATGCCAAAACGGAAGATGATATTACTCGTAACATTTTATTACAAATTATTTTAGAGCAAGAGGAAAAAGGTGAGCCTATTTTTACCAGTGAAACCTTGATGCAACTTATTCGTTGTTACGGTGATACATTTCAAGATATGCTTGCCAACTATTTTGAGAGAAGTTTAGAACTGTTTTCAAAACAACAAGTGGAATTTCATAATAAAATGTATAACCCCCTTGCTTTTATGTCAACGATTGCAGAACAAAATATAAAGTTATGGAATGATGTCCAAGATAATTTTCTAAGAACCGCTAATCCCCTGAATGGTCAAAATTCTCAGAAAGATAAGTGAATAAGTTACAATAAATGGGGTAAATAAATTTGGCTAGTCAACATTAGTGGGTGAACAAGAAAATTTTTGCTCACTCACTTGATTAAAAAATACCATTCTCATTAGGTAATTTTAAATACATGATGTCAGATTGGAATCAAATTTCTCCAGCTATTTTTGTAAGAATATTCAATGGTATGTCAGCACTGGCAGCGATAAAGGAAGAGACATTATTGCAGAAAAAATCAATTCACTAGTTCCAGATTTAGAACACTGTTGTGATAAACAAATATTTTTTTCGTTTGCCTACTAGCTGGTTGATTTATAAGATATCGTAAATATTAAGTAACAAATGAGAAATATGATTTTTTTGTGGATGTTTGTCCATTTTAGAATCAAGTGAGATAGCTATGATAACCAAATCATTTGCAATGAAATTAATCCAAGAACAATATGTCTATCTTTCAAATGAGTTTGGCGTTGAAAAAATAGGCATTTTTGGCTCTGTCGCAAAACAAATTGAGACAAAACATAGCAACATAGATATAGTTGTTACATTTAGAAAACCAATAGGTTTTAAATTTATAGAACTTGTGGAATATTTAGAGCAACTTTTAGGTACAAAAGTAGATGTGTTAACGCAAGAAGGCATTAAAAATATTAGAATTCAGGAAATATCTGACGATATAAAAAACAATATTATTTATGTCTAAGCGAAAAGATATTGATTTTATCCAAGATATTAAAGAAAGTATCGAAAGGATTATTTCCTATACTTGTAATGTGGAGTATGAAAGCTTTATCTTAGATAACAAAATACAAAATACAAAATACAAAATACAAAATACAGTGATCAGAAATATTGAAATCATAGGAGAAGCCACAAAGGCTCTATCTGAAGAAATGAAAATGAATAATTCTGATATACTCTGGAAAAATATTGCTGGAACAAGAGATAAACTGATACATGATTATTTTGGTGTAAATATTGATATTATATGAAATGTTGTAAAGATTGATTTACTGGGCTTAGAATAAAAATCAATGGTATTCTTCAAAATATAAAAAATGAGAATAGTTAACCCTTTAATTTATAATGATGAGAAAACAATAAAATCATTTGTTTACCCTACCTTAATTCATTGAACAAGGCTAAAATGTGTTTAATAATCATGCTTACTTAGCCCCCGCAAAAATTAACCTGTTTTTACACATTACCTCGCGACGAGCTGATGGTTACCATAATTTGCAGACAATTTTCCAATTTTTAGATTACTGTGATGAACTTAAATTAACAGTCCGTCAAGATGGAAAAATTACCTGTAATTCAAATATAGATTTACCTACAAAACAAAATTTAGCTTTTCGTGCCGCTAAGTCCCTGCAACAAGCTACAAATACTGATTTAGGCGTTGATATTCAAATTGAAAAAAAAATCCCGCTAGGTGGAGGTTTAGGGGGGGGCAGCTCTGATGCAGCAACTAGCTTACTTGCATTGAACCAATTATGGCAACTAAATTTACCAACATCTAAACTTGTAACGCTAGGATTAAAATTGGGCGCTGATATCCCCATTTTTATTGAAGGTCACGCAGCTTGGGCAGAAGGTGTGGGAGAAATTTTAACGCCCGTGACTTTAGATGAATCGTGGTATCTTGTGATTCACCCTGGATGTCATGTTGCAACGCAAGCAATTTTCGCGACACCCCACTTGACAAGAAATATGCCAGCCATTACAATGCTCAACTTTCTTGAGGGACAAGCTGTCAACGTGTTTGAAAAGATTGTAAGTGAACATTATACTCAAGTAAAACAAGCATTGAACTGGCTAACACAATATAGTCCGGCAAGAATGACAGGCACAGGTGGGTGTATTTTTGCAAAGTTTACATGTGAAAACGATGCAAAAAGGGTGCTTCATCAGTTGCCAAGTGAATGGCAGGGATTTGTTGCACAAAGTAAAAATGTTTCTCCTGCAATAAAAACTTCACAGATTGGTAGCTAATTACTACAATTTTACTCTCTCGCACAATTGGGGTATAGCCAAGCGGTAAGGCAGCGGGTTTTGATCCCGTCATTCCCAGGTTCGAATCCTGGTACCCCAGCCATTTTCTGTCTTTTCAATACACTAAGTGAAAACAGGAGCTCGGGTGTCTACTAGCCGAATGGTTGTGTTTACGGGTAATGCCAACCCGAATTTAGCAAAATCTGTCGTAGGTTACCTTAATTTACCTCTTGGTAATGCGGTCGTTGGCTGTTTTAGCGATGGCGAAATCATGGTTGAAATCCGTGAAAACATCCGAGGTAAAGACGTCTTTATTCTCCAACCAACTTGTGCACCAACCAATGATAACCTAATGGAATTATTAGTGCTCATTGATGCGGTCAAACGTGCTTCTGCAGGTAGAATTACTGCCGTCATTCCCTACTTTGGTTATTCCCGCCAAGATAGACGTCCTCGCTCAAGTCGAGTCCCCATCACGGCCAAAGTTGTTGCTAATATGATTACCAGTGTGGGCGTTAATCGGGTATTGACTGTCGATTTACACGCTGATCAAATTCAGGGTTATTTTGATTTACCTGTCGATAATATTTATGCTTCCCCTATTTTACTCGGTGATATTTGGCGTCACGAATATGATAACGTTATTGTTGTTTCTCCAGATGTTGGGGGAGTAGTACGTGCCAGAGCGCTAGCAAAACAGTTAGATGACGCAGATTTAGCCATTATCGACAAAAGGCGACCTCGTCCTAATGAAGCAAAAGTCATGAACATCATTGGGGATGTTAAAAATCGTACCTGTGTTTTAGTTGATGACATGGTAGATACAGCAGGCACTTTATGTGAAGCAGCCAGTGCACTCAAGATGCGTGGCGCTGCCAGGGTAGTTGCCTACTGCACACATCCTGTTCTTTCTGGCAAAGCTGTCAATAATATTGAAGCGTCTCTACTAGACGAATTAATTGTCACGGATACCATTCCTTTGAGGCATGATGCTGAACTTTGTTCTCGTATACGCCAATTGAGTATTGGCGAGATGTTAGCAGAAACTATGCGACGAGTCAGTGAAGAAGAATCTGTCAGCTCACTGTTTATTGATTAATTTTTTCTGGAAGCGGTTGGTAAATTTCATAACAGTTTGCGCAAAAATTCACAATAACTCTCAGGTTATTATTGGAGTGTATTGTCCCTGTATTAGCCTATAATCTATCAAAGTTGATATGCCTCGCCAATTTTTTCATCTTTCTTCCTCAATTGCCATTATAAGGTTATCTGACTAATACAACCCAAATAAACAGTGGTAATAATGCCCCATGAATGAAAAATGCCGCAAATTTATCCATTGAATGGTTTTTCCTCACAATGCTTGTTACAACAATTAATTCACTGGATTCAGTAACCATTTGATAAATTTCTTTAGCAGTGATACGTAAAGAATGACTGGTAACAAGTAGACCATAAATATTCATAAAAACAAAAAGCAGATAACCACAAATTAAAATTATTTTTTCTGCTGATCCAAGTGCTTGCGCATTTTCAGATAATAAATAGCTCCCTAATGCTAAGATAAAAACAGCATAAAAATTCCATAAAAAATCAAACCGGTCATTGAGTTTAAAGTAAATTTCTAATAAATCTTTGGTCGTCATTGTTATTTTCCCTCTGTTTTGCAGAATAAAGTAACTAAGAAAGACATAAAGTTGTTGTCTATCTGTGTTTTGGTTGGTAGGATTCAAGAATTCCTAGTTACTGACTTTTTAATTAACATGACAACAAAAAAAATTACAATTCTTGGTTCAACAGGTTCTATTGGTAAAAACACCCTAGATGTTATCCACCAACACCTCAATCTCTTTGAGGTTATTGCGTTAACGGCGAATAACAGTGTCGATAACTTTGTTGCCCAATGTCAGCAATGGCAACCACGTTATGCTGTCATGGTCGATGCTAATGCGGCTGAACAATGCCAACAACGTTTAAAAACACTCGCACCTCAAACGGAAGTTTTAAGTGGTTCAGAAGCGCTAACGCAAGTTGCAAGTTTACCAGAAGTGGATATAGTCATGGCAGCCATTGTGGGTGGTGCTGGTCTGTTACCAACATTAGCCGCAGCCAAGTCAGGTAAGCGTGTGCTCTTAGCTAATAAAGAAGCGTTGGTCATGTCAGGACAACTTTTTATGGAAGCCATTGTTCAAAACGGGGCTGAATTGTTACCTATAGACAGCGAACATAATGCTATTTTTCAATGTATGCCTTATACTGCTTTTCAAGGTGCAGGGGTACAAGCACTTCAAAATACAGCTTTAAATAGTATTGGTGTTAACCGCATTTTATTAACCGCATCTGGTGGCCCTTTTTGGAATACGCCGCTTGAACAGCTTGAAAATATAACCCCCGATCAAGCATGTGCCCATCCTAATTGGAAAATGGGCCGAAAAATTTCTGTAGATTCTGCAACCATGATGAACAAAGGGCTTGAAATTATTGAAGCTTGCTGGTTATTTGCAACGACGCCTGATAATATTGAAGTTGTATTACATCCACAAAGTATAATTCACTCGCTTGTTGAATATGCCGATGGCTCAGTGCTAGCCCAGTTGGGCAATCCCGATATGCGTACGCCAATTGCGCATGCCTTAACTTTCCCAGAACGAATTACTTCTGGGGTTGCCCGTTTAAATTTAATTGAAATTGCCAAATTGGAATTCTTTGAAGCAGATTTTTCGCGCTTTCCTTGTTTACGCCTAGCTTATGAAGTTATGAAGGTTGGAGGAACGGCTACAACGGTTTTAAACGCTGCCAATGAAGTAGCAGTACAAGCCTTTTTAGAAGAACGTTTACCTTTTACGCAAATTTCAAAGATTATTGAAACGGCATTGGCACAAACAACGATAGTTGAAGCAAAACAATTAGACGTTATTTTGCAAGCAGATTCAGATTCACGCATATTAGCTAGTGAAATCATTCAAAAGTGTACTTAGGAACGGGAACTAAACAAAATCAGAAACAGACCTGACAAGTTTTAAAAACCTGCCAGGTCTGTCTTTGAAGGAGTGCAAGATTTATCTTGCAAAACAAGTTTTGCACTCCATTAGGAACGGGAACTAAACAAAATCAGAAATCAGACCTGGCAAGTTTTAAAAACCTGCCAGGTCTGATTAAAAACTTATGGAAATTATTTAATTCCTATTCCTTCGATTTGGAATTTATGGCCACTTTAAGGTTTTCATGATTTTTGATTATGAGTGAGTATTTGAGCTACCTAATATATAATAAAATAATTATCCACACAGATTTTTGCCATTCCTCATGTCAAAATTAAAAATTGCTTACCTTATTAGCCAGTATCCTGCTATTTCTCATACATTTATTTTGCGAGAAATTCTCAGTTTAAAAGCGCTTGGTTTGGATATTCATGTTGCCTCAATTAATAGAGCAGACCGATGCTTTGAAAAATTGACTGATGCAGAACAAAAAGAAGTTCAAACCACTTTTTATATCAAACCTACTGGCGTGTTAGGGGCAATAAAAGCCCATGCTTATACATTTTTCCGCCATCCAATTGGTTACTTTAGAGGTCTATTTTTTGCGTTAAGTTTAGGTCGCACAGACTTGGGAAAGTTACTATACCGTTTCTTCTATTTTGTAGAAGCTGTGATGGTTGGACGTTGGATGCAACAACAGCAACTCAACCATTTACACGTTCATTTTGCAATGGCTGCTTCAACAGTGGGTATGATAACGACCAAAGTTTTTCCAATACAATTTTCACTAACCGTGCACGGCCCAGATGAGTTTTATGATGTGTACACCTATCATCTCTCTGAAAAAGTACTGACTGCCGATTTTATTTGTTGTATCAGTGATTTTGCACGCAGCCAACTTATGGCTATGTCACCACCTAGTGAATGGTCAAAACTAGAAATATGTCCTTTAGGAGTTAATCCAACTGTTTTTACACCTCATATTCGGCAAGAGTACTCTACCTATTTTGAAATTTTATGCGTAGGTCGTCTCGTACCAGTTAAAGGTCAGTCTATTTTACTTGAGGCAGTTGCACAACTCATTGCACAGGGACAACAAATCAAATTAAATTTTGTCGGTGATGGCCCTGATCGTCAAATATTAGAGAACATTGTGATAGATAAACAGTTGACAGAATATGTGCATTTTGCAGGGGCGATTAATCAAGATAAAATTTTAGCTTTTTATCAACAAGCAGATGTTTTTATTTTGGCCAGTTTTGCAGAAGGTGTACCTGTTGTGCTCATGGAAGCGATGGCAATGGAAATTCCTTGCATTAGTACTCATATTACGGGCATTCCTGAACTCATCAAAAAACAGGCAGGAATTTTAGTACCGCCAGGGAATGCCAAAGAATTAACAAAAGCCATTGAACAATTGATTAATGACCCAAATTTAAGAATAAGCTTAGGTAAAGCTGCAAGAGAATGGGTCATTCAACATTATCATTTAGAAAAAAATACTCAAGCATTGTTGAAAATATTTCAACGAAAATTGTTGAAAAAAACGGAAAAAAACACTTAACCTGAGAGAAAATGTAGTTTTGCCAGATATACAGCCTAAATACACACTTAGTACAATTTATGAACATTGTAAGTTGCATCAAGATACATCATTTTTGAATGGACAGTTATTTGACTATCAAAAAGATTTACTTGACCGCTTACCCATTTATATCGACGTTCAAAATAAAATTATCCTTGAAATTGGTGCTGAAAATGCGAATACTTTATACGAACTTGAAAAACAAGGTATGCAGTATGGCATTGGCATCAATAACTGGTTGTGGGAACATAAGGCTGACAACGTTAGCAAAGTCACAGACCGTATTGTGCTTGCCCACGGAGATATTAACGCGTTACCTATTGAAGATGAAAGTTTTGATTTAATTATCAGTATTGCTTCCTTTGAACATATTTTAAATTTAGAAAATGCATTGCAGGAAATGTATCGATTATTAAAACCTGGTGGCTTCATTTTCACCATTTTTGCGCCTATTTGGTCCAATCCAGAGGTAGGACATCATTTGTGGTTTGAAAACCAAAACAATTGGTATCGTTTTAACGAAGAGGAAACTTATCGCCACTTGGTCAAACCAGGAGAGCATTTACTCTACGAAAAAGAAGAAATGCGGGTACATTTAAAACAACGTTGCGATGATAAGTTGGCAGAACAACTCCTTTATGAGTTATACGAGAGGGATATTATTAATCGTTACACTTATGCTGATTATCGACGTTTTGTTGTAGAAACTGGCTTTAACATTATCCGTTTGAGAAAAAGTTGGGAAATTCCAGTGGCACAAGATACGTTGCAAAAATTGCAACAAAAATATGGTTACCAAATTGATTTCAATTGTGCAGGATTGGAATTAATGCTGCAAAAACCATTAAATTTACAAGGTAGTATGTTGAGCTAAGAAAAAACTACCAGAGTATTTTTAATACAAGAAGTTACTAGACAAATCAACCTTGTCTGTTTATTCTCTTACCTATATCCATTTCTAAAATGTGTTCCATCCTATGCAAGCTCAACTCTCAATACTAAAAAGTAGCTATATCCAATTATTCCTCATTATTTCAGGTATTTTGCTCACTTACGGCTTTACTTTAGATGTCCCTTTCTATCTGGATGATTTTTCTTCAATTCAAGAAAATCCAATTATTTACGAATGGGATGGTTCACTTGCCCAACTTTGGTATTATGCGCCTCTGCGGATTGTTGGTTATTTAAGTTTTGCCTTAAATTATCATTTTCACCATTTTGAAGTGAGTAGTTATCATATTGTTAATATTATTATTCACATTTTGGCCGGTTTTGCAGTATTTGGGCTGATTCGAGGATTAATACATACACCCGTGTTGAAAAAAAAGTTAACGCCAGAAGCAAAAGCTTGGTTACCCATTGTTGTCGCCTTAATTTTTGTGCTTCATCCTTTACAAATTCAAGCAGTTACTTATATTGTCCAGCGTTTAGCTTCTTTAGCTGCTCTATTTTATTTGGCCAGCTTAGCCTGCTATTTGCAAGCAAGGTTGGCAAAATCTTGGCAAACAATCAGTTTGTGGGCAACAGCAAGTTTTTTACTTGCCTTACTGGCATTTTTTACCAAACAAAATACAGCCACTTTACCTATCGCCATTTTATTAATTGAATTTATATTTTTCCCTGGCCGTGCTTTACGTTTAGTTCTTTCGGCAAGTATCACTCTCATTGCTTTAGGCGGTGCTTGGGTTATTGCGGCTTACATGTTTAACTATGATCCTTTTTCATTGCAGGCTATGCTAAACCTGACACAAGAAACAAAAAGTATCTCTCGTGAATCTTATTTGGCAACGCAGTTTAGCGTGATTTGGCATTATATTCGTCTATTTTTTGTGCCGACAAGTTTGCATATTGATTACGCTTATCCTATTACCAATAATCTTCTCATCGCGCCTGCATTAATTGGATTATGGGGACATATTTTACTGTTAGGCATTGCTATTTATGTTAGGAGACTTTTTCCGCTGGTTGCGTTTGGCATTTTATTCTATTATTTGGCACATGCTGTAGAATCAAGTGTTATTCCTATCCGAGATGTCATTTTTGAGCATCGCACCTATTTGCCTAATTTAGGATTAATTACTTTGTGTGCATGGCTATTAATTACCTATATCCCACGTTGGTTAGATCAAACAACTATGCGCGTAGTAGTGATTATTTTATTGGTAGGTATGTCAGTCGCTACTTGGCAACGCAATGAAATTTGGCGTGATCCTATTGCTCTATGGTCAGATAATGTTGAAAAATCTCCAGAAAAAAAACGAGGTTGGGTGATTTTAGGCAAACATTTAATTCAATTTGGTAAGACACAAGCAGGTTTAAAAGCCTTAGAACGTTCAGCAGAAATCACTCGTAATCTTGATGGTTCAGAGTTAAAAACTTACACGGTTGAAACTATCTTAAATATGGTTGTTGCGTATAAAAAATTGCAGCAATATGACTTGGCATTACATTGGATTGAACGTTCCTTGAAAAACCCTGAATTGCGTCCTTTTGATCGCGCCAAATTTTATGTTAACCAGGGCAATGTATTTTTTGAGCTCCATCGTTATGCGGATGCGGAAACTTCTTATCGTCAAGCAATCCAATTTTATCCACAAAGTTTAAGCGCTCGTGCAAACCTGGCTAGTATTCTTGCAGCTACAGGTCGAGAAAATGAAGCAGAGCAAATGTATTTGGAAATCCTTGCCATTAATCCAAATCACGCCATTGTGAAACAAAATTTGGAAAAACTGCGCGCAAGAACACATATAAATTGATAAAACAGAAGTAATGCTAATATTATGTAGCTATAGGCCCCATGTCAAGCATGTATACTAATGAAAGCTAAAGGTAGTTTAGTAACTTTATCTATAAGATAGTATTTATAGAATTACTTCTGGTACAGTACCTCAAATTTTAGTTCTTAATTCGCATTAAAGGTTGCCTAATGCCATTAATCAATAAATATGCTTTTGTATTGCTACTGACTATATTAATTATCGTATGCAATGTTTTTCTATACTTTGGGAAAATGGAATCTCTTTATATTGATGCACCTTATATTAGACCTCTTGCGAAATAAGTTGTTAACAAGCTTAAATAATTAGTTTATTATATATAGCAGCAATAAGGTTAAACCGTAGAGCAAAATGCTTACGACGATTTCGGTAACGAAGCGCAAGCATTTTGAAGATTTTAAGAGCTCGTATTACATGTTCGACAGTAATACGGATTTTATCCAGTTGGCGGTTAGCCTGTTTTTGTTCCTCAGTCAAAGGGCAAAGCTTAGTTTTTTTAAATGGGATTTGGCAACAAGTATGATATTTTCCCATTCCTTGATAACCGCTATCAGCTAATACTCGTATAGAGACATCAAGTTGAGCTTTCTTGAGACTTTGTTTGAATAAGGTAAAATCATGAACAC
>JADGDF010000323.1 GCA_016745055.1 Thiotrichaceae bacterium
TGTTCTGTCGCATCAACAACTATACACTCATGTTCACCAACTGATAAACTAAATTTACCACTTCTCATTAGCTTGTTTTCTATCTTTTGGATTGTCCTAAAAATACGTGAGCGTCATACATAGTTGCTCTTCATAACTTAGCTTAGGTATGCTGCCCAATTTGGTTCGAGGTCTACATATTCACCATCTCTTCAAATAGTTCTTTACTTACCCCTAAATAGCGTTTAAACCTTTCATTTGATAAAACTTTCAGTTTTTCGTAATTCATATTGCTTTCTTATGGACTTGTTTAGTTTCTATAACCACTAGTTTAACTTTTCTCCCCATTTTTTCAATACCTTATTTCGCAATAAGTCTAATAGACTTATAACCGCAACTTTTATAAGAATACTTTTGTTTTCCGTTATGGATACTTCCATTTTTTTACAATCGCTTGTAATTGACAACGAAGGCATTCCATGACATTTACCTATTTTTTTCGAAAACAGTTATTTTACCATTTATCACTACCCACGTAGGACTACCAATAATGGAATGTGATGAGGTTTGGTCATTGGTTCAAAACAAGAAAAACAAACAAGGGTTATGGTTTGCCTTAGATACCAAAACTAGAGAAATGAAGTGCTTAGGTTGGTGAGAAAGCATTCAGGAGCCCAAGGTTTGTGGCAATCTTTGAACGTTTTAATTGTACATGGAGGCTGCCGGTGGCAAGACTCATTAGGAAGATATTATCCTTCCCTTAAAAAATTGAAAATCATATTGGCGCCATCTGGTATTTTATACATCATTATTATGAAACTAAATATACTATATAATCTTATGTATATCACTACCCATGTAGGACTACCATATTATGCTTGTTGCCAGATTTCCTTTAAAAAAACAAAGCTTAACCTCTTAACTAAAGAACAATGTGGCTAACCGCCAGCTCGCCAAAGCTAGTATTGTTGTCGAACATGCTTATATGGGTGCTTAAAATCTTTTAACCTTATTGCTGCTATATACAATATATTAATTATTTAAGCTTGTTATTTCGCTAGTGGTCTATTCTTAAAATGTCTGCTCAAAAAATGATTATTGGTATCTAAATTGTAATATTTTTTTTTACGTTATCGAAAATACCAAAAGCAGAATTTTTTACAGCTTCTATAGTGTGACACAATAAAACCTACTAAACTTGGTGTAGTGTTGACATGATTATTCTTGAGTATATAAAAACTTTTGCGCCATATTTTTCAAAGGTGATTGTCTATGAAAACATTTTCTATCTCAGAAAAGGTAGAACTTTATGAAATCTTTTGTGCAGTATTGTATGTACTCAAAAGTGGTTATCAGTGGAGAATGCTACCAAAAGGTTTTCCTAAATGGCAACTGGTGTATTACTACTGGAGGATTTGGAGTAAAACTAATGATGAAGGAAAACCAAGTTTACTGGAACAACTCTTAAAAAAAACAGGTTGGCGTGGTCCGAAAGAACCTTGGACGCAATGCCACTCCAAGTATGTTGATAGTTAATTCGCAAAGTGTAAAGAATAGAGTTGTATCACGGAATTTAAGATGGTATTTTGCGAAAAGGAGGATATAAGAAAGAACAAGTTTTGTAAACTTAGGAGAACGAGTATGAAAAT
>JADGDF010000196.1 GCA_016745055.1 Thiotrichaceae bacterium
AGACTTTGGAAAAACTGCGAAAGAAACCTCAATTGTAGTCTACAATTCGTTATGCTAGCTTTTTTGACTATCATTCTAAAAAAACTTTAAACAGGTTCTGAAAACCTGCCAGGTCTGATTGAAAACTTATGGAAGTTATTTAATTCCTATTCCTAAGGAGTGCAAAATGATAGCTAAATTACTCAGTTGGAGTTTGGTTATTCCAACTTATCAAAGAGAAGCCGTTTTATTGCGTTGCTTAGGATTAGCAGCTTCACAAACTTACCCTCCTAAAGAAATTATCGTCGTTGATGGTAGTCCTGAATGGCAACAAACTCGTCAAAAAATCCAGCAACAATTTGTACCCAAATATCCAAAAATTCGTTGGCAATATGTGCAAGCCAAGCGTTTATCTTCATCAGCACAGCGCAATCAGGGTATTGAACTAAATACTGCAGACATTATTTTTCTCATTGACGATGACTCATTGATGTATCCAAATTGTGCAGAAAAAGTGTTGCATATTTATACTACGGATACTGAACATCAAGTGGCGGGAATTATGCCTTTCTTGTCTGCCATTCCCCCTGATCAAACCAATGATACAAAATCTATTCACAAACAGTCGTTTTTTAAACATCGTTTACTTAAACTAAAAATGAAATTGCGAGGGATGGGTAAACGTTTTATTAAAGATAACAACATTTTTATTCCTTACGATTTTAAATTTTATACTTATCCTTTGCCTAAATTAATTCAACACATGCCAGTTCACTGCGTGCCAATGATGCATGGTGCCAGAATGAGCTATCGTAAAGAAATTCTACAAGAAATTCGTTTTGAAGAAACGTTAGAACGTTATGCGGTTAATGAAGATAACGATGTGTGTTACCGCGCTTCTCGTTGTGGTTTATTATTACAAGCCCTTGATGCCAAAATTTGTCATTTACAGGCGCATCATGGACGTTTATCACGGTTTGCAACCACAGCACTGTGGGGGTTAAATCAAGTTGTTTTGCACCATTTTCACAGTGCAGATTTAGAAAAATTTAAACAACAATTTGTTAAATTATTATGGCGTCGTATTTTTACTCAAACTTTAAAGGATTTTTTAGATGGACGCTGGTTATTCCCTTCAACCCAAGGTGCAATTTTTGCCCTACGCCATTATCAAATAGTCCTTTCCCACACATCAGAAGATTTAAAAACCTGGTATCCCAAGTTTCAACAAAAACTCATTGAACAAGATCAACGCTTTCAAAAATAATCATAATTACAATAATATCACTAGTTGTTTCTTAATTTAGTATCCATATTAAGCTTAGAACCTTATTTAGATAAGAATAAGATGCTGATAATTATTCTGTAATTTCAATGAAAAAATATAGTCACTATATTTCAATGTTGCAACGCAATGTTAAATACTACTTTTTAGATTAAAAAACCTGTTTTTAATAGTATTTTATGAGTGGTTTTCTTACTAATTCTTTGAAGGATTTTATTCTAATTTGTTGTATACTTAGAGATATACTATGATAATTGATGTTTAATCATTCATTTAGGACTTACGCAGGTAAATTTATAATTTATTGATTTTATAAGCACTTATTGTGCGTTGCACAACATCTCTTATTTTAAATTAGTGAGTTATGGACACTATATATGTAAGCCCTCTCACTCAGGAAATTTATAAAATGGGTCCTCATTACCTCAATCGTTTTTTTGCGCCCAAATCTGTGGCTATTGTTGGTGCTTCAGATCGAGAGGAAAGCGTTGGTCAACGGCTATTGTTAAATATGCAAGAGGCAGGGTATCAAGGAAGATTGTATCCAATTAATCCAAAACATGAGACATTGCTTGGATTAAAGACGTATCCTGACATTGATTCAATTCCCGATTTGTTAGAACTAGTGGTCATCGCTACGCCTGCACCGACAGTGCCTAGCATTGTGCGGCAATGCGGCGAAAAGAATGTGGATTCTATTATTATTATTACGGCAGGCTTTGGTGAGTTAGGGGATACAGGTAAACGTTTACAACAAGAAGTATTAGATATTGCGCATCGTTACAACATTCGTATTATTGGACCTAATTGTTTGGGTGTGATACGACCCTGTGAACAACTCAATGCTACATTTGGGTATGGTACGATTCCTGAAGGCCGCTTGGCTTTGGTTTCACAGTCAGGGGCTGTGTGTACAGCGATTATTGATTGGGCACAATCAGAGCAAATTGGTTTTTCTACCGTTGTATCCATGGGGGCTGGAGCAGATATTGATTTTGGTGAAATCCTTGATTTTCTGGCAATGGACAGTAAAACGACAGGCATTTTGTTGTACGTAGAAGGTATCAGTGATGCACGACGTTTTCTCAGCGGATTAAAAGCGGCTGCTCGGCTAAAACCGGTAATTTTGATTAAATCGGGTCGCTATGAAACTGGTTGTAAAGCGGCTATGTCTCATACTGGCGCGATGGTGGGTGGGGATGATGTGTTTGAAGCGGCGATTGAAAGAGCTGGCGTAGTTAGAGCGTATAGTATCGCTCAATTATTTTCTGCCGCCAGAGTGCTTGCAAATCATTATGTTGTTAAACGGGATCGGCTCGCCATTATTACTAATGCAGGTGGCCCTGGTGTGATGAGTACGGATCGTGCAGAAGAAGTCGGTATTAAATTAGCCGAACTGAGTTCAGCAACGATTGATACATTGAGCGAAGTGTTACCGCCTTTTTGGTCACATGCTAACCCTGTGGATATTTTAGGCGATGCCACGCCTGAACGTTATAAACAAGCCTTAGAAATTTGTTTGAAAGACACGAATATTGATGGCGTTTTAGTGATTTTAACCCCACAAGCCATGACAAATCCAACCCAAGTTGCTGAGTTTGTGATTGATGGCGCCAAACATAGTTCCAAGCCCGTACTAGCCTCTTGGACGGGCGGTGATCGAGTTGAAGAAGGTCGTGATTTGTTTGCTAAAAGTCGCGTAGCGCATTTTAGTACACCAGAAGTTGCGGTCGATGCTTTTTCTTTTTTAACAAAATATCACAAAAATCAAAAACTGTTAAAACAGATTCCTTCACCCGTAGAAGAACACGCACAACCAGATATTAAAGGCGCGCAGTTAATTATTGAGCGCATTTTATCCGAAGGTCGGCAAATTATGACGACCCAAGAATCAAAAGCAATTTTGGCCGCGTTTCGTATTCCTGTCACGCAAACTATTAAAGTATCTAGCGCGGAAGAGGCTATGATTTCGGCTGAAACGATGGGTTTTCCTGTGGTTTTGAAACTGAATATGATGGAGTTTAGCCATAAATCAGATGTTGGTGGTGTGCGGCTGAATATTAATAGTGTGCAAGAAGTCGCTTACAACTTTCAAGAAATGGAAAAGTTAATTAAAAATACCCATCCCGAAGTAGATAAAATTATCATGACCGTGGAACCCATGTATTACTCTTATAGTGGGCGTGAATTAATGGTTGGGGTAATTCGAGACCCTGTATTTGGGCCTGCTATCAGTTTTGGCTTGGGCGGGACGATGGTAGAAGTTTTACAGGATAAAGCAGTTGCCCTGCCACCTCTGAATGAATACATGGTTAAGCAAATGATTGCTAAAACCAAAGCTGCTAAATATTTACGCAAATTCAGGCAATTACCGGAAATTAACTGCCAAGCGTTAATTGATACCTTATTAAATGTGTCGACCATGGTCAGCGAACTGTCAGAAATTGTGGAATTGGATATTAACCCACTGATTGCTGATGATAAAGGGGTAGTTGCAGTGGATGCGCGGATTAAAGTGCGAGTGTCCCATCAACTGATTCCTTATTCACACATGGCGATTCATCCGTATCCGCATGAGTTGATTAGTCAGTGGCAATTACCCAATGGCACAGAAATTACCATTCGCCCAATTCGACCAGAAGATGCGGATATTGAAAAGAATTTTATTCATAATTTATCAGAACGCAGTAAATACTTCCGTTTTATGCAAGCCTTGCAGGAAGTCACGCCTGAAATGATTGTGCGTTTCACGCAAATTGATTATGACCGAGAAATGGCCTTTGTTGCCGTAACGGCTACGGAAGAGTTAGGGGTTGGGCGTTATATCATGAATCCCGATGGTAATTCCGCAGACTTTGCATTAGTGGTTTCAGATCAATATCATGGCATGGGCATAGGATTTAAAATTATGAGGGCTTTGATGCAGTCAGCTAAACATAAAGGCATTGCGCGATTTGAAGGGGAAGTATTGACGATTAATAAACCCATGTTATCATTAGTGAAAAAATTAGGCTTTACTATTGAACAAATTGAAGGGGATTTGGAAGTCATGCGCGTTGTGAAGGATTTGCGTCAGTAACTTTCCTCTTCGTTGAAAGGAGGAAAGTAAAACGTCAAATAGGTTGTTTCGGGAATAAGTGTAGTGATTTCCCGAACAACTGTAATGTTCTCCATCCTGTCGGGTTACGCTTCACTAACCCGATCTACCAGGTTATTTATTTACACCATAGTCTTTAAGCTTCCAGAGTAATTCCCCATTTTCATTTTCTCCATAGAACTCAAAGTCAGCCCATATATTTTGGGTTCCAAGCAATGATTGATAATCTAGCGATGGTGCATGAATATCTAAATTTGATGATACCGTTCCTGCTAGTGAAGATTGAGAACACTCCGTGTCATTTTTATAAAGTTGTTGCACTTCTGAATCAGATAAAGTGCGATTGTAAATACGAAGGTCATCTATTTCTCCACTAAATAAGGAAGTTTTGTCCAGATCAACCCGTTTGCCAAGAGTTAAGTCATACTGATTACCAGAGATTCTTCGGGTAGGGGCGGTAACATAGTTTTGGCTGTCAATGTATACTTTAGTACTGTCATCACTATCTACAACTACAACTAAATGATACCAAGTGGATGTTGAGGGAATAAAGTTAGTGTTATATTCACTATATGGTTGGCCTGACAACTCAAATCTGACTTCCCCACTTCCTCCAGTCATTAAGCGATATCCATTTCCACCTCTTAGAGGATAACCTTGTTTATCAAGAATATGAGAGCCATTTCTAGGATCAGCTTCCCATTTAGCCCAAAGTGATATAGAAAAATTATGGTCTGCAAAATCGAAAGGTGTATCTCCAAGAGCGATTTTGTCATTAACGCCATCAAAATAGTAAGCACTATTGCTATTTCCAAAGCGGTCTTCTTTTAAAATGGCTCCATTAACTGTTCCATCATTACCGTTTGAACTTTTATCATTGGCATTCCCATCAAACGGATAATAAGCCACCAAACCATCACTTAAATCTGCCAAAACACTATTACTAAATAACCCAGTGCTAAGTAATCCAATTAACATAATAACAGGTATTTTCATTCTATCTATTCTCCTTTTTTGAAAAGTATGTAGCTTACTATCTTATTTCAAGTTAAGATAATATTTTTATTCTAAGTAGAAACATTCACTATATCCATAACTTAAAGCTTTAATTTTTTAAAGTAGGAATTTATTTAACATGAAACTACATGAAAAAATTAAATTTTTTCGACACTCAAAAGGTTTTACGCAAGAACAAATGGCTGAAAAATTAAATATCACACCTGTGGCCTATTCCAATATTGAAAAAGGGGAAAGTAATGTATCAATGAAACGTTTGGAAGAAATTGCTTCAGCAATGGAAGTAGAATTATTAGATTTATTGAGCTTAGGTGAAAAAAATGTACTTGTTTTGCATGGAGATACTAACAATAGCTTGTATTGCTTTTTACAAAATGTAAATTTTTCAGAAAAACAAGATATTTTACCTTTTGAGTTACAAAAAGCTTCTTTAACACTAAAGCAACAAGAAAAACAAATTAATCTTCTGGAACAAGAAATTCAACACCTTAAAGAAATTAGACTTATTGCGAAATAAGGTATTGAAACAATAGGGAGAAAAGTTAAACTAGTGGTTATAGGAACTAAACAAGTCCATAAGAAAGCAATATGAACTACGAAAAATTGAAAGTTTTATCAAATGAAAGGTTTAAACGCTATTTAGGAGTAAGTAAAGAACTATTTGAAGAGATGGTGAATGTGTAGACCTCGAACCAGACTGGGTAACACACCTAAGCTAAGTTATGAAGAACAACTATGCATGACACTCACGTATTTCAGAGAGTATGAAGTCAGTACCATTAGAGTTGTATCACGGAATTTAAGATGGTATTTTGCGAAAAGGAGGATATAAGAAAGAACAAGTTTTGTAAACTTAGGAGAACGAGTATGAAAAT
>JADGDF010000197.1 GCA_016745055.1 Thiotrichaceae bacterium
TGATGTGGCAGGACGCTTGGTTGAAGTTCAACAAAATGGCACCGTCACAGAAGCCTACAGCTATGATGCCAATGGCAATCGTTTGACTGCGGAGACGACTAGTGGTTCAGTGGTTGCGCAATATGATGAGCAAGATCGTTTAACACACTATGGCAATATTACCTACCATTACACAGACAACGGTGAACTCAAGCAAAAAAATGACTATGGTCAAATCACTGATTATGACTATGATGTCTTAGGTAATCTACGTTCAGTAAACAATGGTCAACAGATTGACTATGTGATTGATGCACGCAATCGTCGTATTGGTAAAAAAGTCAATGGTCAATTGGTTCAAGGCTTTTTATATCTGGGCAGTTTAAATCCAGTGGCAGAATTGGATGGTCAAGGCAATGTCGTATCGCGGTTTGTCTACGGTTCCAAAGCCAATGTCCCTGATTATCTATTGAAAAACGGCAATACCTACCGTATTATCAGCGATCATTTGGGTAGTCCCCGTTTAGTCATAGATATTGATACGGGTGTCGTGGTTCAGCAAATGGACTATGATACCTTTGGCAATGTTCTCTTTGATTCCAACCCAGGCTTTCAACCTTTTGGGTTTGCAGGTGGGTTGTATGATGTGGATACCAAGCTGGTCAGATTTGGGGCGAGGGATTATGATGCGCAAATAGGCAGATGGACAGCTAAAGACCCGATTTTGTTTGCGGGAGGGGATTCTAATCTTTATGGGTATGTAGCTAGTGACCCTGTGAATTGGATTGATTCTAATGGTTTACTTGCAGATGTATTGGCAGATATAGGTTTTATTGGGTATGATATATACCGAATATTTGTTGATAACCTATTTGGTGATTGCGATAACTTTGGGACAAATGCCAGTGCGTTAGGGGCTGATATTGGTGGATTGTTTATTCCTGGTGCTACTGGTCTTGGTTTGGGAGTTAGGGTTACAAAGGGAGTAAACAATCTAAAAGGAATGCCACTTGGAGAAGCAAAAAAACTCATGTCTAAGTGGGATAAAGCTACTTATGACACGCTTTCCGATAGTATAAGAGATCATGCTAAAAGACATGGTTTCGGTGATGACATACCCAAATATCTACGTAAAGCTGCGAATTTCAATAAAAAGGGTGCGAAGAAAACAACTCTCAGTGACGGAGCAACACGTTGGAATAGAAAGGATGGAGAGTTCCTGATTGAACGCGATGGAAAAATTGTAACTTATGGTGTGGACTAATGGATGATACTTACAGAGTGTTGAGCATTCTACTTAGATTCCTTGAAATAGCATACACCAATAGCTCTGTAAATAGGAAAAATTTGCATGAAATTGAGTGGAAAGCGGAGGAAAGTTCTCCATCAATTCTTGGAGAGATTGAAGTGAGGGCTGATGCGGTTATAGGTATTACAAGAGGATGCTTAAAGAGAAAACCAGGGGAAATTGATAAACTTATTGATACTTTAGAGGTAAATTCTGTTTATCAGTCTGAATTTCTAGTACATTGGTTAGCATACAACGGCGATGATTTTCCTGACTTTTTGCTATACATAACAGCGATAGAAAATCTTCGTTTAGGTACAATAGCATTCCTTAAAAGAATTGAGTGAACAACCACCGGCTAAAGCCGGTGGCTTCGAGTAACAGCTAAAGCCAGGTAGCAAGCGTAGGGCGGATAAGCGATAGCGTCATCCGCCATCTTGAAAAGCTGCAAAAATCCTAATTATTTGGCACCATTTCAGTGAATGACGCTTCGCTTATCCACCCTAGTGTGTCCTGAAGAAAGGCTTTGGCCTTTCATGCTGTATTGATGATGAGAGTAGGTCTCTCGGTTTCGGCGGCCAGAAGCTGGAACCAAACCACCTTGTGCGGCTACTGTAAAGAGCAATGGTCGTGAGCGACAAGGAAAAGGCGGTACGAAACCGTCAGGTATGTACTGTGGAGATGAACGCAAGTGAACCCTTGATGAGGTGTCGAAAATAATTCGATGTTGTCAAAACCTGGATTCTAGGGTTATCCAGGGATAAGTACCGACGCGGACTGGAGGCGGACGGTATGGCAGCCGGCATAGAAAGGGCATGAACACAGTATAGGCGTCAGTATGGAACAGGAGAACCTGTCGCTCCGATGCGAAGGGAGAAGCCGGAAGGCGAGAGTACCAATGCGGAGCACGGGGGCGGACTGGCTCGTAGTAGCCAGGTAGGTCGGGTTAGGCTTTTTGCAACGCAAAACCGTAACCCAACAAATTAGTGGAATAACACGTTCTGTCAGGTTACACTGTCCTAAACTGATCTACTTGACTAACGTTAGCGAGTATAGGGTGGAGATAGCCTTGTAACCTCACCATTTTCCAGACCCGTAAGAAAGAGACATCATATGATTTATAGTGAAATATTAAACATCTACGAAAATCATAAAAACTTAAGTGGAAAAGCATGGGAACATGCGGTAGCCATTGACTTATTAAATAATAGTAATATTGAGGATTGCTCAATTCATTGTTTTCATTATCAGCAAATGTTTGAGTGTTTATTTAAATCCATTTTAGAAACTAAAAGTAAATTTGGTTCTTATTCTAAAACCCATAAATTAAATAACTTATTAGAAGAAGTCATTGAATTGACTGAATTTAAAGTTGATAAATCCAAATATCGTAGTGATTTATTGGTGATTACTGTTTGCGCTGAAGAATACCGATACAATTTTGATATAGATTGTAAAGGTTACAAAGAAAGCGTAGATATTTGTGATGAACTATTACAAATATTGGTTGGTTTTAACAACACCTAACCCGCCAGCCAGGTAGGTAGGTCGGGTTAGGCTTTTTGCAACGCAAAAACCGTAACCCGACAATTGGGGAGATGGTACATTTCGTTGGGTTACGCTGTCGCTAACTACCCGGCTGACAATGCCTCCATTCGTTACAGCCATGATGAGGCCACAGGACAATTGACTACCCTCACAGCACCAAATAACAGTACCTTGAGTTATACTTACGACGGGTCTTTGGCATTATCTGAAACCTGGAGTAACAGTAGCGTCAACGGCACGGTCGCCCAAGAATACAATAATGATTTTCGTGTGACAGCTATTCATGTCAATAACGATGCTGTTAACTATCGGTACGACAAAGATGGTTTAATCACCCAAACGGGAGAGTTAAGCTTAATGCGTCGTGCGGACAATGGTTTATTAACCCAAACCCAATTGGGGGATGTCACCAGTCAGCGAACCTATAACGCTTTTGCTGAAATGGTTCAGGAAACGGTATCGAAGGATAGTCAAATCCGTTATGAAACCCATTATCAACATGATAGTTTAGGACGTATCACCCAAAAGGTCGAAACCATTGAAGGTTCCACCATCACCTATGCTTATCGTTATGATTTGGCAGGACGTTTGGTCGAAGTTCAACAAAATGGCACCGTCACAGAAGCCTACAGTTATGATGCCAATGGTAATCGTCTAACTACAGAGACGACTACTGGTTCAGTAACTGCGCAGTATGACGTGCAAGATCGTTTAACACAGTATGGCAACACCACCTACCATTACACCAATAATGGCGAACTCAAGCAAAAGAATGACCATGGCCAAACGACTGATTATGACTATGACGTCTTGGGCAATCTACGTTCTGTAAATGATGGTCAACAAATTGACTATGTGATTGATGCGCGCAATCGTCGTATTGGTAAAAAAGTCAATGGCCAACTCGTTCAAGGCTTCTTATATCTGGGTAATTTAAACCCAGTCGCAGAACTGGATGGTCAGGGCAATGTCGTATCTCGGTTTGTCTACGGTTCTAAAGCCAATGTCCCCGATTATCTATTGAAAAATGGCAATACCTACCGTATTATCAGCGATCATTTGGGTAGTCCCCGTTTAGTCATAGATAGTGATACGGGTGTCGTGGTTCAACGAATGGATTATGATGCCTTTGGTAATGTGCTCTTTGATTCCAACCCAGGCTTTCAACCCTTTGGTTTTGCCGGTGGGTTGTATGATGTCGATACCAAGTTAGTCAGATTTGGGGCGAGGGATTATGATGCGCAGGTGGGTAGGTGGATGGCTAAAGACCCCATTTTGTTTGCGGGCGGTGATAGTAATCTTTATGGGTATGTGGTGAGTGATCCTATCAACTATATTGATCCTCGCGGTCTGCTTTTAGGAACTATTGTACATAAAATATCTAGTTTGTTTGGAAAAGCAGATGAGGCTATTATTGCCGCAAAATACACTGATGGAGTGGAAGGTATAATATTACAGAACACGAGCTCGACCGAATACGATCCAACGAGCATTGTAAAACCATTACAAAATGCGGCACAAATTGCAGACGGAGCACAAGCAGCATCTCTAGGGGTTATGTTGTCTGGAATGTCTACTGGTGGTGCAACTGCTGGCATTCCATTGATTGGAATTGGAACCTACCTTGGCTCATCCGCTCTATTAAACCAACTAGAACTAAGTTTTGGCACTTCTGTCTCAGAATATTGGGGAAAGGCATTTTTCAATTTGCTCAACGATGATTGTTATAACTATTAGTAATGCTAGAGCATGGAAAAAATATGAAAAATGATGATGAAGAATCAGTCTTATCTAGAAATGTTTCAGTAGCAGAGGCAGTTCGGATACTTTTCTGGTCATTATTAATGCTTGCTTTTATATCAGCAAAATACTGGCTTCCAGAAGATCCAACGATCAGAGGAATATTTATTGGGCCAAATGGAATATTATTAGTTATTTGGATGACAGCTATTGGATGGATCGCATGGAAATTAGAGAAAAAAATAACTTGTAAGGCGGATAAGCCAGGTAGGTCGGGTTAGGCTTTTTGCAACGCAAAAACCGTAACCCGACAATTGGAGAGATGGTACATTTCGTCGGGTTACGCTGTCGCTAACCCGACCTACCTGGCTGTGGGGGACCTGGTTGCATCTTCATTCCTTATTCTCGTTCTATGCCCTCAGGACCAGGACCAGGGTGGCCAGGTTTTTTACCGGGTAATGGACCTGAGTGGCATCATAATAGAAATATCATGCAGGAAGGTTCATGCCCCAAAAAAGAAGTAAGCTTATTATCATGTACAGGTTGGAAAGATGATGGTAATTTATAGACACATGGTTTTCAAAAATCCTACCGTTCATATAGTTTAGCTAGCGGTGCTACGCGCGGTACTCAATGTGTTTACGATCAAGGAGGAAACTTGATTACAAATTCTCTTGTAGAAGGTACTTATGACTACCATACTCCTTACGGTGAGGATGGTAGTCTAAGTGTATTCGGGTTTGTGGGGCATTTTATTATGGATATGCTACCGTGGATTACCTTTGGAAGGTAAAGGTAGTAGATATCTTAGAGCATATAGAAATATTTGTATATTTTTAGTATGTTACTGTATTTACTGCTGCTTTTTTTGAAATTGTTGAGGCATAAAGTTTTTAAGTATCTCTAAAACCGAAGTAGGGTGGGCAAATTCCCTTTTATTTGCTCACCATAAATTTTGAGGGGGAAAAATAATAATATGTGAATAATTATTTTACTAGCCATTTATTGTTTTCGGTATTACTTGTGATTTTTATTTTTATCATCTTTGGAATAATTTTGTCGTTATCACACATTTATTATCAAAAGAGTGTAAAAATGAAATTACTTTCACTTTTGTCTTTTGTATTTTTTGTTGGATGCCTCATATTATTTATTTCATTTATATGTATATAATTTATCCCGCGTAGGATGCGCTGAGCGTTTTTTGCGAAGCCAGCCAGGTAGGTCGGGTTAGGTTTTTTGCAACGCAAAAACCGTAACCCGACAATTGGAGAGATGGTACATTTCGTCGGGTTACGCTGTCGCTAACCCGACCTACCCGGCTCTTTACATCTGAGTAGGAAACGTAAATGTATTGTGTCCAGTATGATCCTTGCAACCGATTAAAAAGCCAAGTTGCATACATTTTGCCTTATAAGGAATTTCAAAATTTGAATAAACAGGCTTATCGTGCCCAACAATATAACCATTTAGAAATTTGTGGTATTTTGGTGGCTAGTTCCAACCGAAGAATTACCTTGCAGTTTCTAAAAAATTACAGTAGACAGCCTTATATAGCTAGCGCATTATAATTTGTCAGTATTGAAATGAAGAGTAAATAGGGTATCGACATCGCAGCGTTCTCGTTTGCGAATAGCCTTAGCTTGAGCCCACTTTTTCTCAATAGGATTGAGTTGAGGGCTATAGGGAGG
>JADGDF010000198.1 GCA_016745055.1 Thiotrichaceae bacterium
AAAAGGTAAGTGACGAATGACAAGAGCCGGATGAAACGAGAGTTTCACGTCCGGTTCTGTGAGAGCCTCGGGGGGAAGCTCCCCGGGGCTACTCGATCCAGCTATTTTGAGTTTAGTGTTTAATTTGTGCGACGCACCAATGGCTTTGGTATTGTAAATTTGGCCGTAGGGCAGTATAGCGAAAGTGTATCTTGCCCTTTTTTAACACGAGAAAAACTAAACACTTGGTGGTCACAGAGTTTTCGTGAAGCTTACAGAATATCCCTGTTCCTAAGAGCAACTCAATTCTCAGCGAGACTGTTATTGATTGCCTCTGCGTGTCTCCAGCTAGTTGCCCAGTATTTGACATTTGACACTGGCTTCGTCTCTCCTTATTTCACAGCGTCTGAAAACAGAAATGGGAATAGTTATTATTTTTAATTGACAAAATAAATGAGAATGATTATCATTTTATTAAAGTACTGAACCATTTATTTTAGTTATAACACGATTTTACCTTGATTTATATATGAATAAAAAGGATGTATTCAACATGGTAAAACATAATATTCATCACTTTGTTGAAGAAACCATTATTGGCACACTTTTCAAGCGAATCACCTTATGGTTAGCCGTTGTAGTCATTGTGGTGGCTATTTTAGGTTATGCCCATATTGCTTCCAATATTCACGCACAAATGAAAATGCAATTACAACGTGAAGTACAGCAGCAAAGTGTATTATTAGATCAGCAATTTTCCCAATTATCTCAGTTTTTACATATCTTACAAAATAATTTATTGGCAATGCCTTCCAAATATCAGAGCAATTGCCATGGACAACTTTCTGCTAAAACGCAACAGGTAACTTCAAATTTACAAGAAATGTTACAAGCTTGGAATAATAAGCAGTTACATCTGACGCTTATTGAACCTAACCAAAAGAAAATCATTATTTGGCCAGAAAACCAAACATGCTTAGCTCAAAATTTACCACTATATCTTACTGACCAAGCGTTCATTTCAACAAGCATAACTAGCCAAACGATACAATGGATGCAGACAATTCAATTTGAACAATCTGATTATGCTTGGATTAGCGCTTCTTTGCCTATTTATCAGGATAATACACTACGCTTTATTATTATTGCCAAGTTGAATATCTATCCAGCACTAAGGCAACTACAAAATCTTCCATGGACAATGGCGCAAAGCTTTATTTTTAACACAGAACAAGAAGTTGTGACTGATAGTGCTGCCAGTATGCCACATTTAGATATTGCGGCTACTCAACCCGTTTGGCAAACAAGCATACAACACTATGTAGTTACAGCATCCATTAATACTCCTCATTGGTATTTAACGATAGCTTTGCCACAAGCAGTACTAGGCCAAACTGTCTGGCAAATTTCGCAATGGATTTTGCTATTTGGTGGCATTATTTTGTTGGTAATATTTATTTTACTTTATATTTCATTGCAAGCATTAGTCGCTAAACCGCTACAAGCTATGGTGTTAGCTACCAAACAGTTGGGACAGAAAAATTTTAATGTTCGTTTGAAAATGAGGCGTCAGGATGAATTTGGTGTGTTAGCAAAATCATTTGACAAAATGGTGCGGCACCTTTCAACTCATCAACAACAATTACAAACTTATGCCCATCAGTTGGAAAATCAGACGCATCAGCTTGTACGCGCAAAAGAACAAGCAGAATCAGCCAATATTGCTAAAAGCTGTTTTATTGCCAATATGAGTCATGAATTGCGTACTCCTCTTAACGCTATTATTGGCTATAGCGAAATTTTGCAAGAGGATGCTAATGATTTTGGCATGGGTGAATTTATCAACGATTTAGAAAGAATTCGTACCTCCGGACGACATTTGCTGAGTTTAGTTAGCAATATATTAGACTTATCAAAAGTTGAAGCAGGCAAAATGACGATAGAAGAAACTCGTTGTCAACTCTCTGTGTTCATGAACGAATTAGATCAAATGGTTTATCCTCAAATTCAAGAACATCATAATTTGTTGCATATTACCTATCCCCAAACCTTATATGAAATCGAAACAGACATTGGTAAGCTAAAACAAATTTTGTTGAATCTGTTAAGTAATGCTGCCAAATTTACTGAACAAGGAAAAATTCATCTTATTTGCCACCACCATAAGCAGCATACCCAAGATTATCTGACATTTTCTGTGTCTGATACAGGCATTGGCATTATGGCTGAAGCTCAAAAAACAATTTTTAATACTTTTACTCAAGCAGACAATTCAACCACCCGTCAATATGGCGGGACGGGTTTAGGTTTAAGTATTGTCAAACAATTTGTTGAATTACTCAATGGTAATTTAACGTTACGTAGCCAATGGGAAAAAGGTAGCACATTTGAAGTACAGCTTCCTGTAACTTGCCACTTTGTGGCCAACCATGTTCAAGCACAAATGTTGGCAACTTCAGAAATTCTAAGCTTCTCCGCTTTAAAACCTCATCATCGTATCTTAGTCATTGAAGATGATCCCTCTGCATTGGCTTTGGTCGAAAAAATACTCAAACGCACTACTTGCCAAATTTCAAAAGCCTATCATGGACGAGATGCTTTAAAACTGCTGGAAAAACAGCAACCGAATTTAATTTTATTGGATTTAATGATGCCAGAAATGGATGGGTTTACCTTTTTACAGGAAATACGTCAACATCCCACTTGGCGGATGATTCCAATTATTGTCTTAACAGCTAAAGATTTAACGTCAAATGAATCGCAAACATTACAACAACAAGCTGAATTAGTATTACAGAAGAGTACTTATGATATGGAACAATTATTACGGGACATTGGTCGACTAACTCATTGGCAAGCAGGAGAATTTTCAAATGCCTGATTTAAATCTAGTGAATTTAAAACAGTATTTAATATTGCATGGTCAAGTCACTTTGACAGATTTAGCGCATCATTTTCGTCACGAGCCTGATGTAGTGGAAGCAATGTTACAACATTGGATACGCAAACAAAAAGTAGAGTACGTTGAAATTAAAGCCTGTAAGAAAGGATGTTGTCATGGAGGAGATTTAAACATATATCGTTGGATTGCAACTGACACAAAGGCAAATAAAAATAGTATACCCATTACTCCAATTTGTCATTGAAATTAGTCAGAATTTATTCATCCAACCACTATTGTAGACGAAAGGCACATAATTTATGCAATTTAATATTCAACAACAAGTTTATCCATTGACGTTGGCTAAATTAGATGAACCAGTACAAATCGTCGCAATTCAAGGAGGACAAGCACTGCATAGAAGATTATCTTCAATGGGTATGATGGAAGGTTCTGTTGTCAAGATTATACAACAACGAGAAATAGAAGGAATTGTTGTACGGTGCCAAGATACTCGTTGGGCGCTGGCTCGAGGCATGGCTCATAAAATTTTAGTGACTAAACAATCAGGAGATTAATATGAATACAAGTTTACGGGAGATGAAGGTAGGTGAAAAAGGGATTGTTGTTGGCATTCATAAAGAACAAAAAGCGTATCGACAAAAGTTGTTAGTCATGGGATTAACACCTGGCACAGAATTTAGCGTGACACGCTATGCGCCAATGGGTGATCCTGTTGAAATAAAAGTACGTGGCTTTGCGCTCAGTTTGCGTCAAAAAGAAGCTGACGCTTTATTAGTAAAGAGGAATTAAAATATGTCAGATTTTGTCATTGGGTTAGTGGGTAACCCTAACTGTGGTAAAACAACTTTATTTAATGAATTAACGGGTGCAAAACAGCGAGTTGGTAATTGGCCAGGGGTCACTGTTGAACGTAAAACAGGACATTATGAGCATGAAGGGCAATATATTGAAGTTGTAGATTTACCAGGAGCCTATTCTTTAGACAGTGCAGAAGGACATACGTCTGTAGATGAAGAAGTGGCACAACAATACATTTTGTCTGACGAAGCAGATTTGATTGTTAACATTATTGATGCTGCTAATTTAGAGCGTAATTTGTACTTAACAACTCAATTATTAGAAATGAATGTACCCATGTTGGTCGTGCTTAACATGATGGACATGGCTGAACAACAAAAAATTCATATTGATTTAGATTCTTTTAGTCAGCAACTGGGTATTCCTGTTGTACCCATTGTAGCGTCGCAAAGACGAGGAATTACTGAGCTAAAAAGACAAATTAACCACGTTGCAAAAGCAAATGAATTGCCTGCTCAACAAGTCATTTATTCATCTGTTTTAGAACAAGCCATTCATGCGCTTACGCCAGAAGTTAAAACTACCTTATCCCCTATCCAACATTCACATATTCGATGGTTTGTTGTTAAATTATTAGAAGAAGGCAAGCTGACAAATATTTCCTTAGATAATGAAACTTATCAACATATCGAAGAGCAACGTGCTCAGATAGAAACCTCATTAAATGAAGAAATTGATATTCTCGTTGCAGATGGACGTTATGGATTTATCGGCAAATTGCTTAATGCAGCGGTGAAACGGCAAGGCCAAGTTAGTCATACAATTTCAGATCATATTGATCGTATCGTGCTCAATCGATTGTTTGGCATACCTATTTTCCTAGCTATAATGTACTTGATGTTCATGTTTACCATTAACCTTGGTGGCGCATTTATTGACTTTTTTGATATATTCACTGGTACTTTATTAGTCGATGGTTTGGGACATTGGATGGAAAGTTGGCATACGCCAACTTGGTTAATTACCTTGATGGCCAGCGGCGTAGGTGGTGGAATTCAGACGGTGGCAACGTTTATTCCTGTTATTGGATTTTTGTTTTTATTCCTATCTATTTTAGAAGATTCTGGCTATATGGCTCGTGCAGCCTTTGTCATGGACAGATTCATGCGTTTTATTGGCTTACCAGGAAAAGCTTTTGTGCCTATGATTGTAGGTTTTGGCTGTAATGTACCAGCAATTATGGCAACACGTACTTTGGAAAGTGAACGTGACCGACGTTTGACCATGCTTATGAACCCATTCATGTCTTGTGGAGCACGGTTACCTGTTTATGCCCTATTTGCAGCCGCTTTTTTTCCCGTCAACGGTCAAAACTTAGTCTTTAGCTTATATATTATTGGTATTTTAGTCGCTATTTTTACTGGCTTAGTGATGAAATATACGCTACTGCGTGGAGAAGCTGGGCACTTTGTTATGGAATTACCCCCTTACCATCTACCCACAGTCAAAGGTATTCTATTTCTAACCTGGGATCGTTTAAAAGGGTTTATTGTGCGTGCGGGTAAAATTATTGTGCCCATGGTTGTTATCATCAGCTTCTTAAACTCCTGGGGTACAGATGGTTCATTTGGCAATGATGACACAGACAAATCCGTACTCAGTGAAATTGGGCGCAGTCTAACGCCTGTATTTGAACCCATGGGCATTACTGAAGATAACTGGCCAGCAACTGTGGGTATTTTCACAGGAATTTTAGCTAAAGAGGTTGTGGTTGGTACATTAGACGCTGTTTATTCCCAATTAGCCGTGGCTGAAGAAGGCACAGAAGAAGATGAAGCATTTAGCGTCTTTGCGGGTCTAAGTGAAGCATTTGCAACTATTCCCGCAAACTTAGCAGAACTAGGCAGCATGTTACTCGATCCGTTTGGCCTTGATATTGGTGATGTCAGCGATCAAACTATCGCAGCAGAAAGCTTGGAAGTTAGCAGTGGTACTTTCGGTGCGATGGTAACACGTTTTGGCGGGCAAGCAGCCGCATTTGCTTATCTATTGTTTATCTTAATGTATTTTCCATGTACGGCGGCGACAGCCGCAATTTATCGAGAAGCAGGGATGAAATGGGCTATATTTGTAGCTGTTTGGACAACAGGTATTGGATACTTATCTGCTGTCATTTTCTATCAAGCTGCCACATTTAATCATCATCCTGGTTATTCGTTGGCATGGATTATTGGTGCCTTGAATATATTAGGCATCGCTCTGTTAATTTTATATGCAGTGGGTCATATTAGGTCATTACAAACTAAATCGACTTTTTCGGCAACAACGGTTAGTTCAAATTAAATCTTAAATACCAGCAAACGTAGGGTGGATAGCGTGGCGTTATCCCATAGGCATCAATTTAAGCACTCCAATTGGCCATTTGGTAACAGTGTTGAGTTTCTTCCTGCGTTTATTGTTCGAGCAACCATAGGAAAATCGCTGTGAAATATCTTTTAACGTTGAAACTAATTGTTCATAATCATT
>JADGDF010000199.1 GCA_016745055.1 Thiotrichaceae bacterium
AGCCTGTGAGCATGTGGTATTACTTCGCTCATTATTGGCCGAGAATTTTCAGCTTATTGCTGCTCCAGAAACCGATTTTTGAGGGGCGGTGACTATAGTCCATATAAAATGAGGCTTATTTTTCGATGTGTTTACTCAAGCTTGGAATAAAACAATTTTGGACTTTTTTTTAGCTATCCTTTACACTTATAATTAATTTGTTTTTATAATTAAAGATATTCAGGATTTATCACTATGACAGAGTTAGACTCCAAACAATCCCAAGATGAAAGTTGGGAACGTGAGTTATTAAATCGTTTAGCCTTTGCAACTTTAAACGAGCAAAGGCGTATAAGACGGTGGGGAATTTTTTTTAAGATTTTATTTTTTCTCTATTTATTCGTATTACTCGTGCCTCTGTATCCAAACTTGATCAATTCTATTCCTCAAGTGACTGGAAAAAAATATACCGCTTTAATTGAAGTTAATGGCGTAATTTCCTCAGAAGCAGAAGCCAGCGCTGATAACATTATATCTAGCCTACGCACTGCGTTTGAAGACAAAAATGTTGCTGGCATTATTTTACGCATCAATAGTCCCGGCGGTAGTCCTGTTCAATCTGGCTATATCTATGACGAAATTCGTCAACTCAAGGAAAAAAATTCAGATAAATCTGTGTATGCAGTTGTTTCAGATTTATGTGCTTCAGGTGGATATTATATTGCTGCTGCTGCCGATGAAATTTATGTTGATCAAGCAAGTATTATAGGTTCTATTGGTGTATTAATGAATGGATTTGGTTTTGTTAACGCTATAGAAAAATTGGGCATTGAACGGCGATTACTCACTGCAGGTGAAAATAAAGGCTTTTTAGACCCATTTTCACCGATGAAAACAGAAGATGTAGCGCATATTGAGACTTTATTAAAAGTAATTCATCAGCAATTCATTGATAAAGTTAAGCTAGGTCGTGGTGATAAATTGAAAGTCGACGAAAATCCTGATTTATTTTCCGGTCTAGTATGGACGGGAGAACAGGCTATTGATTTAGGTTTAGCAGATGGTTTAGGTAATAGCAGTTATGTTGCTCGCGAGCTCATTGAAGCTGAAGAAATTAAAGACTTCACAAAACGGCCTGACTATTTTGAGAGATTTGCAGAAGGTTTAGGTTCCGCAATGGCAAATACCTTAGCCCAGCAATTGCAATTAAATCAACAAGCGATTCAATAGATTCTGAGTATTTTTTACATTTACAGCTTGATATTTTAGAATTTACAAAAAAGTCAATAAGTTACATAGCAAAAAACTTTGTAGCTTATTGATTTTTTTGTTATTAGTGAAGCCTTTTTTCAAAATCTTGGTTTATGCCTATCAGTGGCTATCAAACATTAATGTCAATGACTAAGTAAAAATAGATAGATTGTGAAGAAACTTGTTTCGATAAAAATTTTTTAAGGAAATAACCATGCTATTGGATGTTGGTATCCTACTTGGAATATATACTGGCGTACGGACTTTTAAAAATATTCAAACCTCTTCAAAAAATCAATTTCTAAAGATCAGACAGTCTCAGCAAGTTAAAACAAACGCTACTATTAAAAAAGAGAGCTTAATTCATCAAGATATTAAAGATTTTAGAAATAATCGCGTCATTGATGAAACTGAAAAAACGTATGACCACCATTTGAAAGTTAGTACGGCTAACTTGGCCATTTCATCAATAAGACAGTTTATCTATCCCGTAATAGCTCCTTTACATCTTGGATTGCTCAGTTATACCAGCTTTTTACTTTTTCAAAGGGCTGAAGAATCCCTAATCAAAAAAAAGAAAATTGGAAATGATGTATTTTCTGCCATATTTGGTCTGTTTGCTTTAGGAATGAGTGAATATTTTGCATTGGCGTTGGGTACGTGGTTTTATTTTATTGGCTGTAAGGTGGTTGCAAAAAATCAGCGTGAATCACAAAAATTGTTCCTTAATGCTTTTGAACAGTTACCCAGCGTGGTATGGGTTTTAAAAAATAATGTTGAAATTGAAATACCTCTGTCGCAACTTCAAGTAAACGACACCGTTGTTGTAAACACCGGTGAAGTTGTTCCAATTGATGGCATTATCATCAAAGAGATTGCCATGATAGATCAACAAGCATTAACAGGAGAATCTCAACCCGCTGAAAAAGGTATCGGGGACAAAGTATTTGCTTCCACAGTGGTTATCATTGGGAGAATTCACGTAAAAGTCGAAAAAACTGGCTTTGATACCACATTTTTTAAAATTAACCAACTTTTAAATCAATCAGCTAATTTTAAAACAGAAATCCAGTTATTGGGAGAAAAATGGGCAGATGAAGCAGCATTACCTTTTATAAGTATGGCCTTGCTAACAAGTTTTTTATTGGGTCCAGCGGGTGGATTAGTCGTGCTCACAGGTAATTTTGGCAATCGTATTAGAATATTGGCACCACTCAGTACTTTAAATCATTTAAAAGCGGCTTATCAAAAAGGTATTCTGATTAAAGATGGACGCGCAATTGAAGGTCTAACAGAAATAGACACGATATTATTTGATAAAACGGGCACTTTAACAGAAAAAATGCCAAAAGTTGGTAAAATAATTGTTTGTGACCATTATCAAGAAAAAGACATCTTAACTTATGCTGCGGTGGCTGAGGGTAAGATTATCCATCCTATCGCCCAGGCCATTCTCAATAAAGCCAAAGATTTTCAATTGATTTTGCCAGAAATAGATAATGCTCAATATCAAATTGGCTACGGTATTACGGTAAATTTTGATAATAAAATGATTAAAGTTGGCAGTATGCGTTTTATGCAACAGGAAAAATTAATTCTACCTGAAAAAATAGAAACTGCCATCGCACACGCACATAGCCAAGGGCATACTTTAGTCTTGGTCGCACTAAACCACCAAGTGGTTGGCGCACTTGAAGTGCAAACAGTGGTACGTCCAGAAGCTAAACAAATGTTGATGGGTCTACGTCAACGAGGTATCCAACATATTTCTATTGTGTCAGGAGATCATGAGCAACCCACAAAATCGTTAGCAAACGCTTTAGATATGGATAGTTATTTCTCGAATATCCTTCCTTCAGAAAAAGCGAATATTGTTGAAAAATTACAACAAGAAGGTAAAAAAGTATGTTTTGTTGGAGATGGTATTAACGATGCCATTGCCATGAAAACAGCGCGTGTCTCAATTTCTTTAACGGGCGCATCATCAATTGCAACAGATGTTGCTGAAATTGTGCTAATGAATGGCACATTAGAACATCTCTGTGAATTATTTGACATTTCAAAAAATTTGGACACGCATTTACAACATAGTTTTAAAATTACTTTGATGCCAACAGTGATTAATATTGCAGGCACTTTTTTGTTTCATCTCGGATTTACAACCGCCATTGTTATAAAAAACGGACTATTCTTTGTTGGAGCGGGGCACGCCATGTTGCCCGTTAATACCACGGCTGAAGTAAAAGATATAGCGCGAGATAAAAATATAGAGGGGTAGATTTTGACAAATAATGCTTTGTTTTTACTTATTCAGTTATTGTATTAAAACTTACATGAATTAAGTAACCACACTTTTACCCCAATCTAATTTAGTGCGTAATGTTGCATAATGGTTATGATTTTTAGGATGAACTAGTCGAATAAATTGCTTTTTACGAATGATAACTTGATCGCCTGGCATCAAATTTTGGCAAAGGACACCATCACAGCTCAGCTGTGCTTGCCCTGTTTGGTTGGTACCCACTATTACTTGAATCTTACTATCGCTACTGATAACGAGTGGACGATGATTTAGGGCATGGGGACAAATGGATACTAAAATCAGCGCATTAAGCGAAGGATGAACGATAGGACCCCCTGCGGATAATGAATAAGCGGTAGACCCTGTTGGGGTTGAAATAACCAAGCCATCAGAGCGTTGCCGACTCACAAAATGGCCATCTATTATTGTTTCAAAAACCAATAAATTTGACATATCCCATCGTCTGATGACGGATTCATTTAAAGCATACATAGCAATTAAGCATTGTTCTTCTCGATAAATTTTCGCCTGAATAAAAAAACGTTCTTCCTCTGAAAATTCACCTTCTAAAATTGCTTCTAATTGTTTTTCCATCCCTGACGGAGAAATATCAGTTAAAAATCCAAGACGACCTAAGTTAATGCCTAATAGACGCGCATTATAATTAGCTAATACCCTTGCAATTTGCAGTAAGGTACCATCTCCGCCAACAACAATGACTAAATCACATTGTTCTCCCAAAATTTCTTGGTAAGCAACGGTATTCAGGTCTTTTTCATTCAGTTCGGCAGCAAGTGAAGATTCAAGAAATATCTGCAAATGACGGCTTCGCAAATAGACAATTAAGGCGTTTATGCAATTAATAGCACGAGGATCATGAGGTTTTGCAACTAAACCAATATTTTTAAACATAACTCTTTGGCTAATGAAAGGATCGCTTGACAAATTATATCATGGAAAATATTGGAAATAGCAAAACCACCTATTTTTAACCATCACGCTAGATAGATTGAATTCCTAATCGATTAAATAATTGATGATCTCTATCAATACCAGGGTTATCTGTCGTCAGCAATTTTTCTCCATAAAAAATAGAATTAGCTCCTGCCAAAAAACATAAAGCCTGTAACTCATCACTCATTTCAGTACGACCTGCTGATAAACGCACAAATGAGGCAGGCATTAAAAGTCGCGCCACAGCCATGCAGCGCACAAAATCAAACGAATCGGGGATTGATTGCTTATCCAATGGTGTACCTTCAACGCGAACTAACTGGTTAATTGGCACACTTTCAGGATGTTCTGGCAAATTAGCTAAAGTTTTTAATAATTCTGCTCGATCTTTTAAACTTTCCCCCATCCCAATAATGCCACCACAACATACTTTAATATTTGCGGTACGTACATTTTCTAACGTATCTAAACGTTCTTGATATGTGCGAGTGGTGATAATTTCTTCATAGTAAGCGGCAGAAGTATCCAAATTATGGTTGTAATAATCCAAACCTGCAGCTTGGAGTTGATTGGCTTGCTCATTATCTAGCATACCTAAAGTCATACAAGTTTCTAGCTCCAACGCTTTAACTGCCCGCACCATATCTAAAACCTTGATAAAATCTTTACCTTTAGGACTACGCCAAGCAGCCCCCATACAAAAGCGAGTGGCCCCATTTTCTTTGGCTTTACGGGCCATCTCAACCACTTTTTCCTGAGCCATTAATGTGTCAGATTCCAACGCTGTATTAAAATGTGCACTTTGAGGACAATAAGCACAATCTTCAGGACAACGACCCGTTTTTATATTTAACAGTGAACTTAATTGTACTTGGTTAGGGCTAAAATAAGCACGATGCGCAGATTGGGCTTGAAACATTAATTCATTAAAAGGTAACTTAAAAAAATCAAGTACATCTTCGAGCGTCCAATCGTGACGAATGGGAAATAAATCTTGCTGGTTCATGGCATTATGTAAATAAATTGGCTGTAATCAAAGTTGGATGAAATTATAGTGTTTTTTTGATGAAACTTCAGAAATTAATTTTTGCCACACTAACTTACTTTAAAAATCACTGCCACATAATAGATTATATTGCGCAGCTTGCCAAAGTATGCCTATAGATTCTGGTGTAACCGAAGCGACATGATGTAAAACTTTGCTCAAACAACGCCTTTGTTGTTCTTTAAATGAAACGATTATTGTATGTCCAGTTTTAATGCTTATACCCTGCTTATTGGGGTAGGTGAATCTGCTTATCCCAACTATTCTCTACCAGTCACGGTCAAAGATATGAATGCACTGAAAACTGTGTTGTGCGACTCACAACTGTGTGGCTATGAAGAGCAACATGTTCGGCTATTACATGACCAAACCGCAACCAAAGCTAACATTTTGGATGGCTTGGACTGGTTAAAAGATTGTACAAAACAGGATTCAGATGCGACGGTGGTTGTGTTTTATTCTGGTCATGGTTGGTTGGAAAAGGAAAGTCAGCGTTACTATTTAATCCAGCATGATATTGATATTACAGACTTAGAACCTGTTTAAAGTTTTTTTAGAATGATAGCCAAAAAAGCTAGCATAACGAACTGTAGACTAGAATTGAGGTTTCTTTCGCAGTTTTTCCAAA
>JADGDF010000200.1 GCA_016745055.1 Thiotrichaceae bacterium
AATAATTCTTTATTTACCCCTAAATAGCGTTTAAACCTTTCATTTGATAAAACTTTCAGTTTTTCGTAGTTCATCTATTTCCTTAGAACCTGTTTAGTTTCTATAACCACTAGTTTAACTTTTCTCCCCATTTTTTCAATACCTTATTTCGCAATAAGTCTATTTATCGGCGAGTGAGCAACAACAGTTGAAAACCCATTTGGATGACAATTTGTGCCTGAGTACTCATATTGTAATTGCCTACGTTGAAGAGCAATGGAATATTCACTACAGTGAGCGGGGCATGAATCATCTATTGCATCGTTTAGGTTATGTATACAAAAAGCCACAATTAGTCCCTGGCAAAGCAAATAGCCAGGCTCAAAAGGACTTTCTAGCTGAGTATGAAGCGCTAAGAACCTGTTTAAAGTCTTTGAAAAAGTCAAAAGTCTATCAGATAATGAAGTAATGAGAAAAACATACCCAAGCGACCTAAGTCGCAAACAATTTGAACAAATCCAACCTTTTCTAGAAAGAGCTCGCAAACGTACAAGTCCAAGGAAAGTGGAGCTTTATGAAATCTTTTGTGCGTTATTATATGTACTCAAAAGTGGTTGTCAGTGGAGAATGCTACCAGAAGGTTTTCCTAAATGGCAACTGGTGTATTACTACTGGAGGATGTGGAGTAAAACTAATGATGAAGGAAAACCAAGTTTACTGGAACAACTCTTAAAAAAAAACAGGTTGGCGTGGTCCGAAAGAACCTTGGACGCAATGCTACTCCACTTCATTACCTGACAAACTTTTGACTTTTTCAATGACTTTAAACAGGTTCTAAGGGATAGGACTCCCATGAGCGTTACGAAAACTCTGCGAGACACCAATCTTTTCTGTAAAAAAAATTATATTTTACTCTTATCACTACTAATTTAACAAATTACGATTACATGCCTACAATATTGATACTGTGTCTTTGTGTGAATATTTCCCTTTAATTTTTACGGACCATATTTATACATTACTAGCCCCTTTTTTTGTTTACACAATTAACAAACCATTAAGCCCACTTTATCCTTCCTTATGATATCAATGTAAGTTACCTCTAATTTTAGATTAATAACTATCCATGCTATTTATAAATTTACTTGTCGAACACTATCTTGGACAAGAGATAAAAATAGCAAAAGTTAATTTTAAATTTTTTGCTCCCCCTTTTGTAACACAATTAATAGTCTAAAAATTGAAAAAATATTCATTTAAGCTACTGAATGACTCAAAAACCTGTAAAACAGGTAATTCTGTAACTATTTGAAATTGTTATAAAATCAAGTAGGACCAAAAAAAAATTGCCCAAATGCAAATTATTTTGCGAAAGATACTCCCATTAATGCAAAAACCTTGGTATCATAATAACTTTGAAGTCCCAAGTTATCCCACTGAAGAAGGAGTTCTATATGGCAGACTGGCGTTCTCTAGCTAAAAATGCGATTTTACGTGATGGTAATATCGACACAGCCGAAGTAAAAATGTTACGTGAAACCATCTATGCAGACAAAAAAGTGAATCGCTCTGAGATGGATTTTGTGCACGAACTTAAGTTAGAAACCAAAGCTTCTGTGAAAGTATTTAACGATTTTTACCTCAAAGCAGCGAAAGATCATTTCCTTGCTGATGGAAAAATTGTTACTTCTGAAGCTAAATGGTTGCGTAAAGCTGTCTTAGTGAATGATAAAGTTGATGCAGAAGGTAAACGTATATTAAGAGAGTTGAAAAAGGGCGCAAAAAAAACGTGTCCAGAGTTCGAGGAACTTTACGAAGAGTGCATGAAGAAGAAGTAAATCTAAACATTAGGCCTCTGCATTCAGGGGCCTAAGCTGCATGAAAAATATTGGGTTAGTCACAGACATTCCATTTTGGCGAAAAGGATTAGGACAGTATGAACGCATACAGGCTCTAGTCCGTTATTTAGCCCTGCATGCAACGTTAACAATTTATTACATGGGCACTTGGACTGACGAATTTTCAAAGCTTGCAACACAAGTCGCCAACATGGCTCAATGCATTGACTGTCCATCTTCCCAATTAGCTGCTCATTTCCAAGCGGCCAATCATGACAAAATCATTGTCGAATACCTTTACTTGCACTCACTGTGCGATCTCATTCCTGCGACCACTCATCGCATTCTTGATTCCCACGATATTCTGTCTCATCGCGCAAGTAGCTTTAAACAACATGGTCGGCAAGCGCCTATTGATGTAACAGAAGAGGTCGAATTTCAATTATTCCAAAAATTTCATCAAGTCATGTTTATTCAAGCCGAAGAATATGCACTGGGTGTTGATAAACTCGGTGAAAAGCATTGTTTGTTATGCCCACATCCAATGATTACGGTAGAAAAAGAGCACCGGCTAATCGTTAAAACTATTGGTTTTTTAGGCAGCGCGGGCGTGATGAACCAAGATGGATTGATGTGGTTTCATGATAACGTTTTACCTTTATTGGAGCCACAATATACGGTTGAAATTTACGGTACTGTGTGTCACGAGCAAGCGTTGATTCAACGTTGTCCCAACCTGAAATTTATGGGAACAGTGACAGAATTACCCCATTTTTATCAACAAATGGATATCGTAATTTGCCCAATTTTATATGGTGCAGGACTTAAAATTAAATGCGTCGAAGCATTAGCCCATGGTGTCCCCTTAGTGACAACCACCATTGGCGCACAGGGGTTGATGTCACATGCAAACCGTGCTTTTTTATTAGCTGATGAGGCACATCAATTTGCAAACAGCCTTCACCAATTGGCCCATTCATTGCAACTACGTCAACAGCTTTCACAGTCTGCACATCAATTAATACAAACAGAATTGACACCTGAAACATGTTTTAGTGCCTTATTAAATTAATCGGCTATTTGATGGCTGAAATGTTATACAGCGTCAATGTATTTGTGCTAGAATATGAAATTACATTTGTTTTTTAGCAACATGGAGGAATAGCTTACGTGAATATCCCTCGTAGAACATTCTTAAAATCATTTTTAGCAGGTACAACACTGGCTTTATTATCCAAAACCGCCCTTGCTGATTGGGCAGCAGGATTGGGAGCTACCTCTCCAGATGCTGCACGTAAAGCAGTATTAGGCGATGCCAGCGTTGAAGACAGTGATCAAATTAGCATTACAGCACCTGAAGTTGCAGAAAATGGTAGAAAAGTACCCATAGAAGTGTCTGTGGATAGGGGTATAACTAATGTTGAATCCATCACCGTCATCGCAGAAAAAAATCCTAAACCACTGATTGCTCAATTCAATGTTCAAAACAACATGGTCGAGCCTTATTTCAAAACCCAAATCAAAATAGCAGAAACTAGTGATGTGGTTGTCATTGTAAAAGCTGACGGTAAATTGTATAAGGCAACAAAATCCGTAGAAGTCACCAGCGGTGGTTGTTAAAGCCTTTTAACAGACAGAACAAGGAGATTCATCAGTATGGCCGAACCTATCAAAATGAAGGCGAAGTTAAAAAATGGCATCACCACAGTTAAAGCCATTATTCGTCATCCCATGGAAAGAGGTGGAACAAAATCTAATGAAGAAGGTGAAACTGAAACCATAGCACCGAAATTCATTCAAACCATCAGTGTCGAACACAATGGAAATGCTATTGCTAGTGCTGATTGGAGTGCTGGTATTTCTGAAAATCCTTTTTATGCGCTTAAACTTAATGGCGCTAAGAAAGGTGATAAAGTTAAACTGACCTGGAAAGATAATGATGGTGATTCAATGTCACAAGAGGTAGAAATTAAATAGTTCACTCTTTTGGTATTAAATTCCAGTAGACCCCGTTCTTAAAAACAGACGGGGTTTTTTTATGGTAGACTACGTTGATGCTAACATTCAAAAAGCGCTGAAAATCTACGATGATAAACATTCTTTTCCTGGAAAGTTCCAAAGACTTTGGAGGCCAAGAAATGCGCATGGTCGCTTTAGTCAAACGCATGAATAAACAACAATTTAAACCCATCATCGGCGCACCTCGCAGCAGTTATCTACACAAACACCAACAACAGCTAGGCATTGAAGTGAGTCCCATTAGCATGATGAATGCCATAGATGTGTTTGGTTTTGTAAAAATTATTACGCTAATTTTATTACATCGAATAAAAATTGTAGTGACATATTCAGGCAAGGATGCTTGGTTAGGATTGGTGGCAGGTAAATTATGCCGTTGTAAAGTTGTACGCATGAAAAATCTGGAATTATTTAACCACAAAATATCCTACAATTTTTCTGATATTGTGGTTGTGCCCAGTGTATACATCAAGCAATTTCTGGTAGAACGTGGCGTTGATTCTAAAAAAATTAAAATTATCTACCCTGGTATTGATACAGAAGCCATCAAGTTCAATGCAGAGGATCGCAAAACCATTAGGGAACAATATCACGTTCAACCCCATGAAGTTTTAATTACTTATATTGCTTTCTTTCGGCGACCAAAATCACAAAAAGTGCTGATTGGTGGTTTGCATTACCTAACCATGCGAAATGTAAAGTTAATGTTAGTTGGAGATGGTGATGAAGATTACATTGATGAAATTAAAAAATTGTTGGTAGATTATAATTTAGAAACCAGAGTCATTTTAGCAGGTCGGCAATATGACACGGTTGCCTTCTTATCCGCCGCTGATATTTTTGTGTTTCCTTCCTTAACCGAAGCATTTAGTCGCAGTATTATTGAAGCCATGGCTTGTGGTTTACCCATTGTGGCCAATGATATTCCGACTGTCAGAGAAGCTTTAGATAATGGCAAACGCGGTTATATTTATGGCTATGACACACCCGTGGATATGGTAGCTAAGCTAAGACGATGCATTGATGAATATCCAGACGCTAAACGTAAAGCACAACAAAATATTACTTACATCAAAGACCATTTTAGTATTGAAAGTATGGTACAAGAATTTGAAGCTTTATTTTTTTCTGTGCTTCAACCTAAAAAACCTTTAGAAAAGAGATTTGATTATGAAACTTGAAAAAATACCAGGTTTTGATTAAATAAAAATTTCGGTAATATTTATAAACTAATTTCCGGAGTCTCGCACAGTTTTCGTGACGTTCGCGGGACGTCCTCCTATCCCTTAGCGCTACTCACGTCAGCGAGACGCTAGTTGATTGCCCCGACATACGTGCGATTGTGTACTCCGTTACACTCCACCCTCCGTCACCCCAGTCCTCCATGACTTGCGCTGAGTCTGTCCAAATATGCCGAAAAACGCACAGAAGGACTATCGCCTTCCTATCCTGTTTTCCCACATTTTTGAACCCCTACTAGTCGCTCACTACTCAATAACGGCTTCGCCTCTTCATGTATCGCAGCCGCTGCGAGGCATGGAAGCGGGGTAGTCCGCGACTAGCTGTGCGCTCAAAAATGGTATAAAACAGTACATAAGGGCGATAGTCCTTGGGTGCGTTTTTTGCTATATTTGAGCATCACCCCAGCGTCAAGTCATGGTGGAGTAGGTTAACGGAGTGCGTAGTGCAACGGAGTACGCAGTTGCCGTATTGAGACCGAACGTGTCGGGGCAACTAATTAGCGTCTCGTTGACATGAGTCGCTCTTAGGGATAGGACGTCCCGTGAGCGTCACGAAATCTCTGCGTGACACCGGGAGAGAACAACCCTTTTCATCCAAAAGAGCTTTAGTTTGAGGAGATTTGTGAAAAGTGGCATTATCCATAATCACCATGTCTCGTAACTCTGGCAATAAATAGGTTTCTACATATTGGTTAAATTCATAGTTCCTTGGTAAATTATAGGAGCGATGACCTTATTGGCTCTACAAGCCGCTATTCCATTTATCCTTTTCTCTCGTTTACCACGGATATATTCTAATATAGGTTGACCTGACTTGGCCCAACCAAACTCTCGAGCCATTTGTAGATTAATACCCCATTCATCTAAATATACTCTCTTTGAGGGAGATAAAGCTGAAAGCTGTTCTAAGAACCTGTTTAAAGTCTTTGAAAAAGTTTAAAAGTTGTTAGATAATGGTGGAATGAGAAAAACATACCCCATAGGCATCAATTTAAGAAATTCCTTGTCTGATTGGATTCAAACTGGTTAATATTTAGAGTAACAATAACGGATGAATCGAATGCCTGTTTT
>JADGDF010000201.1 GCA_016745055.1 Thiotrichaceae bacterium
TTCTTTACACTCTGTGAGTCAACTATCAACATACTTGGAGTGGCATTGCGTCCAAGGTTCTTTCGGACCACGCCAACCTGTTTTTTTTAAGAGTTGTTCAAGTAAACTTGGTTTTCCTTCATCATTAGTTTTACTCCACATCCTCCAGTAGTAATACACCAGTTGCCATTTAGGAAAACCTTCTGGTAGCATTCTCCACTGACAACCACTTTTGAGTACGTACAATACTGCACAAAAGATTTCATAAAGTTCTACCTTCCTTGGACTTGTACGTTTGCGAGCTCTTTCTAGAAAAGGTTGGATTTGTTCAAATTGTTTGCGACTTAGGTTGCTGGGGTATGTTTTTCTCATTGTTCCATTATCTGATAGACTTTTGACTTTTTCAAAGACTTTAAACAGGTTCTAAGCTCGTAGGCATGCAAACTTTAGTTTGCACACGCAAGATAAATCTTGCACTCCAACCTGAGAAAATCCTTAACTTAAATGGCAGTACTCCTTCAAGGAGGGGAATAAGTGGAAATTCAGGGCTGGACGGGGTTAAAATCTCTTCCAGCCTAAAAGTTACAACATCCCTTGTTCTGCCAAAGAAACACTGTAACCATCTCCAATAACAAAATGATCCAACACTGTAATACCAATTAAGTGAAGCGATTTTTTTAATTGTTGTGTGATGGCAATATCTGCTTGACTAGGTTCAGCAACGCCAGAAGGATGGTTATGAGCAAAGATAATGGCAGCCGCATTATTTTGTAACGCACGTTTTACCACTTCACGTGGATGAACACTTGCACCATCAATTGTGCCAAAAAACAACTCTTCAAATTTAATGACACGATGTTTGTTATCTAAAAATAAGCAACCAAAAACTTCATAGCTTCTTCCGCTTAATTCCGATAATAAATAATTGCGCGTATCCTCTGGATTGGACAATGCATCACCACGTTGTAAACATTGCCGTAAGTAACGTTTACTCAATTCTACGGATGCTTGTAATTGCACAAATTTCGCATCACCCAGGCCTTTTGCTTGACAAAATCTTTGGTGATCAGCCCCTAATAAGCTACGTAAATCACTAAATTCTGTTAATAAATCTTGAGCTAAATCCAAAGCAGATTTGCCTTTTATGCCAACTCGTAAGAAAATAGCCAATAATTCCGCGTCAGTTAAAGCTTTCGCGCCTCTTAGCAATAATTTTTCGCGAGGTCGATTTTCTTTTGGCCAATCAGCTATACTCATGATCAATATTCTCTCAAGCGACTTTTATGCATACTAACAGAAATCCACTATGAATTCACTGGTTGATAAACATATTTTACTGGGTATTACTGGCAGTATTGCCGCTTACAAAACGCCTGAATTAGTGCGCTGTTTGCAATCTCATGGTGCCAAAGTACGGGTAGTTATGACCCAACCCGCAACAGAGTTTATTACGCCTTTAACCTTGCAAGCCATTTCTGGGCATGCAGTGCATACAGCACTGTTAGACACGGAAGCAGAAAACAAAATGGGGCATATTGCCCTGGCGCGTTGGGCAGATATTGTATTAATTGCGCCAGCCAGTGCTAATTTTCTGGCAAAATTGACTTATGGATTAGCTAACGATTTACTGTCCACACTATGCCTAGCAACAACGTCTCCCATTTCAGTTGCGCCTGCCATGAATTCAGTGATGTGGAAAGCTGAAATTACCCAACAAAATTATCAACAATTACAAAAACGTGGTATCCATATTTTTGGCCCTGCTTCAGGTGATTTAGCCTGTGGAGAGCAAGATATCGGTCGGATGTTTGAGCCATTGGAAATTTTGAATTGTGTCAGTGATATTATTTGTCAAGCAAGTAAATTACAGGGTAAAAAGGTACTTATTACTGCAGGTCCAACCCGAGAAGATATTGATCCTGTACGTTTTATTAGTAATCGTAGCTCAGGAAAAATGGGTTATGCCATTGCTCAAGCCGCAAGTTTACTAGGGGCAGAAGTGACTTTAGTTTCAGGCCCAACGGCTTTGTCCGCACCAACTAATGTCAACTTTATATCAGCTTATAGCGCTCAATCAATGTTAGACGCTGTATTTTCCAACATTGTTAACACCGATATTTTTATTGCAACAGCCGCCGTGGCCGACTATCGTCCGGTACAACAAGCTTCAAATAAAATTAAAAAATCGCAGTCAACTTTATGCTTTGAATTAGAACGTACCCAAGATATTTTAGCCACTGTCGCAAATTTAGAAAATAAACCTTTTACAGTTGGATTTGCTGCTGAGACGCATGATTTAGAAAAATATGCTTTAGACAAATTGCAACGCAAAAAATTGGACATGATTGCAGCTAATCAAGTAGGTTTAGAAGGGACAGGATTTGACAGCAATGATAATGCACTGAATATTTTTTGGCCAAATGGGCGGGTGGATTTACCTCATTGTGACAAAAAAACGCTTGCAAAACAGTTAATGCAAGTCATTTGTGATCGGTATTTTAATGCCTCTAAAGTAATTTAGCATAAATATTTTATGTTTTTTACATCCAAGCAATTGTATTTCATAAAATAACTAAAATCCACCGTACTCTCACTTAATATGATTGCCTTTCATTTTAGAATAGGTTTAACTTAGTTCAAAAATGCGTTAATATGTTACCATCCAACTAAGAAAGATGCGTTACTTGCTTTATTATGTTTTTCATTACTCATTAAGGAATAATATTATGTTAAAACGTTTTACAATTTATTTCAGTGGTTTACTACTTCTTTTATTTACGATGGCAGCGCAAGCACGGGAATTACCTAACTTCACTGAGTTAGTTGAAAAATATGGACCTGCGGTTGTCAATATCAGTACCAAAGCAAAAAAAATCAAGAAAAAGGAAAAATCTTCTCAGGAAAAACCTCCTGGTATGCCAGAAGATTTAGACGATTTATTCCGTCGTTTCTTTGAAAACCCTGACAACCTTGAACAACGTCCAGCAACTTCCCTTGGCTCAGGCTTTATTATCTCTGAAGAAGGTTATATCGTTACCAATAATCATGTTATTGATAATGCAGACGAAATTATTGTACGTTTAACTGATCGGCGCGAACTAGAAGCTGAAGTTATTGGCGCTGACAAACGCAGTGATTTAGCTTTGTTGAAAGTAATTTCTGAGGAAAAATTAGAATTACCCGTTGTGCAACTTGGCAATTCAACTGATCTTAAAGTGGGTGAGTGGGTATTGGCGATTGGCTCTCCTTTTGGATTTGAACACACAGTCACCGCAGGCATTGTCAGTGCCAAAGGTCGCAGTTTACCCAGCGATAATTATGTGCCCTTTATTCAAACCGATGTTGCCATTAATCCTGGCAATTCAGGTGGCCCATTGTTTGATATGGATGGTAAAGTCATTGGTGTTAATGCACAAATCTACAGTAGAACCGGTGGATTTATGGGGCTATCTTTTGCTGTACCTGTGAATTTAATGAATGATGTGGTTAAACAATTGAAGGAAAAAGGTAAAGTCTCTCGTGGTTGGTTAGGTGTTTTAATCCAAGACATTGACCGTGGTTTAGCAGAATCCTTTAATATGGAAAAACCAGAAGGTGCTTTAGTTGCCCAAGTATTAGACGATAGCCCTGCACAAGCCGCGGGTTTCCTAGCAGGTGATATTATCCTCAATTTTAATGAAACTCATGTTGATCGTTCTTCTGATTTACCTCCAATTGTGGGCAGTACCAATGTAGGTATGGCAGTTCCTGTTGAAATTATTCGTGCGGGTAAACCGATGACGTTGCAAGTCACCATTGCTGAATTGCCAACAGAAGATGAAATTAAAATGGCCAGAGGCATAGGTGGAAAATCAGGGAGTAATAAATTAGCAATTACTGTCAGTGATCTTGAACCCAATCAACGAGATACCTTAGATATTGAAGAAGGTGGCATATTAGTTGAAGAAGTGAAAGACGGACCTGCAAAAGAAGCAGGGATTCGTCAAGGCGACATCATGATGATGATCAACAACGTGTATATTAAAGACGTGCACCACTTCAAAGAAGTCGTTGCCGAACTTGAAGCAGGCAAAACAGTGGCCGTATTAATTCATCGACACGGGTCTCCACGCTTCACTTCTATCGAAATTCCTGAAGATAATAAATAATTGATGCTAGGTTCAATGCCCACTTTGACGCTCTACAGCCGTGTAGAGTGTCACTTATGTGATGAGATGAAAGATGCCTTGCATCGTTTTCAACAAAAACACCAATTTGCTTTAAATATTGTTGATATTGATGAAGATAGTTATTTACAAATGCGTTACGGCGAACGTATTCCAGTCTTAGCTGAAGGCGAACAAGAAATTTGTCATTATCAATTTAATGAAACAATGCTGCTACAGCATTTAGGCATTATTACCTAACTGATTTATCATACTAAGTTAATAGGAAATAGCCATGTTGAGATGTTTAGGAATATTATTTTTTACTTTGCCCATAATAGGTTATGCTAACCCTATTATTGATAACGCTGCAATGGTTGTCTATCAAGTGGAAGAAGACTTTGAAACTATCAAAGATGATGCTGAAATGGCAATTGCGGATCAAGGACTCATAGTCAGTAACACCCTACATATTAGTGAAATGTTAGCGCGTACAAGCAAAGATTTAGGTTTTCCTAAAACAGTTTATGGACAAGCTGAGGCATTAGAATTTTGCAGCGCCCGTTTATCTCATTTGATGGCACAAGCAGGTCCTATGAATTTAACTGCTTGTCCTTTTACCATCGCAATTTACACACTAGCAGATAAACCTGAAGAGGTGTTTCTCGCATTTCGTAAACCTCAATTAATTGGTGAGGAAAAAGCGGTATCCACTGCCAACAAAGCTATTAATAAATTATTAAAAAATATTGTTGAAGCAACTGTAGAGTAAGGTTTGTAGCTTTCTGTAATTACTGATTGATTATGCGCGGATGAAATTCTAAAGATGGATTCAGATGTAATTTCCGATCCTCTTTATTTTTTCCTTGGCCAATATTTCCCAACTATAAATATTAGGAAGATAGTGTGAGTGCTCAGCCAAAATCAAAAATAACACCAGAAGAATATCTTGTATTAGAACGTCAAGCAACCTGCAAAAGCGAATATTATGATGGTGAAATCTTTGCTATGGCAGGAGCAAGTAGAAAACATAATTTGATAAATATTGCAATTTCAAGTGCTTTATATGTAAAGTTTAGAGGACATTCGTGTGATGTTTACTCAAATGACATGAGAGTTAAAATAGACGCTTTTGGACTGTATACTTACCCTGATGTAGTTGTTGTTTGCGATAACCCCGTGTTTGACGATGAAAACAAAGATACTTTACTAAATCCTAATGTAATTATCGAAGTATTATCTGATTCGACTGAAGATTATGATCGTGGAACAAAATTCAAAATGTATCGCACTTTGCCCAGTTTAACGGATTATTTACTGGTTTCTCAAAATAATTATAATGTAGAACATTACGGGAAACAGAATGCTCACCAATGGTATTTAACTGAATATCAGACTTTAAGTAATATTATTAAACTTTCAACCATTAGCTGTGAATTAGCGCTATCTGAAATTTATGAAAAAGTTGAAATGTCCACTTAAAGTGACAGCACTGTCCTGCTTGTTTTGAGAGCCATAAGCGCTCTAGGGCAAACACATAGGGGGGCGAATACATAGTTCGCCCCTATAGTCGCTGTGTTTTTAGGGGCAGACCTGCGTGTTTGCCCTTGTTGGTAACGTAAATCCTCATAAAATAATTTACTCCTATATTAATTTCATGGATAATTTAACCCTATAAGTTAACATTCACAGTCAATTATGATATTTATTTGCAGTGAATATAACTTAACTATTTAGCCCATTCCCATTTTATTTCTCTATAGCAAATAGAAGCTTATAACGTTTCTAGACTATCAATTTTTATTTCCAGTGCCTAAAATTAATTATTATGTATACATTAATTAAATTTAATTGACAGCGATTTTTAATAAATATCATAATGCATGTATATAGTATGAGTATAATAAATAAGTGTACATTATGGTATGGAATTTACCACTTTAACCTTAATTTACGCTCAACATATTTTGGAAAATTTATGTCAAAAGCCACCGTTAG
>JADGDF010000202.1 GCA_016745055.1 Thiotrichaceae bacterium
CAAAGGGCGCATTAATGCGATTGGGGCTATTGTCGGGATGGAATTTTTAACGGTAGCTCTTTTTGAAAACACTCAACAGCGATGTTTTCTATGCTGGGTTGACCCAAGCACTAATCCCCGTATTACCTGAAAAGGCAGTACTTATCATGGATAATGCCAGCTTCCACAAACGAGCTGACATGATAACGGCAATTGAAGAATCTGATACTTTGCTTGAGTTTTTGCCTCCCTATAGCCCTCAACTCAATCCTATTGAGAAAAAGTGGGCTCAAGCTAAGGCTATTCGCAAACGAGAACGCTGCGATGTCGATACCCTATTTACTGTTCATTTCAATACTGACAAATTATAATGCGCTAGCTATACTTCTTTCTGTATTCCCTTCTTTACCGCCTCTTCAATTTTGCTTTTAGCAAGTTTATTCAGCTCATTTGATTCTTTCGATGTTACGGAGGTAACATCTTGGATCATGTCTAGCCAATTTTTTTGGTTTTGTTTCTCTTCCTCTTCCTTCAAACTCTCGTCTTTTTCTAACTTTTCCCAAAAACTTTTATTTGTAAGCAGTAAATAACCTAAGTAACCATGGTTAGTTTCTACAAAGTATTTTTGGTGTTCATAAAACTGCTCACTTTCAATATGCGACCAAGTGCTTTCTTGTCCATCAACTGCTCCTTTTTGTAACAATTTTTTCACTTTAGCAAAGTTATTTTCAATTTTTACTTTAGCGCCAAGTTCTCCAAGTACAAACTCAATAATTGGCGAATTTTGAATACGAAAAGTTTGCCCTGCTAATGGTTCGTCATTTGAAATATTAATTTCTTTGCTACTTGATAATTGCTTCATGCCCGCATGCCACAATCCAAGCACAAGGTATTTCTCATCTTTATCCAGATAAAGCACATTGTTATCTTTGGCATCTGGGTAAAATAGCTTACTCTTCGCTTTTTCGTAAAAAATTTCTACTTCATTAATACCTTTAAATAAGAACGGAAAATCAAATACTCTAAGGCTAGGGTTGTATTGCAATAATTTAGAAATGGAAGGTGCAGCTAATTGTATTTGCAGTTCATTGTAATAATGTATTGTCCTAAATATCTCCAAGTTTGCGACGGAGCAATCGTCTAAAATTCCTGTAAATATCAAGCTCCCGCAACCTTGGGATTAAATTTTTCTCTCTTCGTCTGTATATCCAGCTAAAACGGCTTCATAAAGTGACAAAGGAAATATATTAATAGGTAAATGCTCTTCATCTGAAATACTTTGCACGGTCTTACGTAAGAGCTTACCAAATAATTTATGTTTATCTTCATCTTTGACGTCTGTTGTTATCTCACTGTAAGTATTTTCAAGCTTCTCTACTCAAGACTGAAACGTAATATAAGCTCCTACATTTTGTATTGTTTCCAATTTTTTTAAATCTTGAATTGAATAGTCTTGATTAAGATTAGGCGAGCTATTTCTATTAATAAGTCTTGAAAAAAGAGTATCGTTACCAGAATCGGTAGGTAACAATCCTACAGGTGTGTAAGTATGCATTAGAGTACCTAGTTTATTTGATTTGGATTCAAAAAATCGCTCAATTGCACCTGCAGTTCTCGTAACAATGCCAATTTCATCAGATTTTTCTCCCATTATCTTCATTAATTGCCTATAAACCCATATAAATCATACAGTTACCTCATCATTTTTTAGACATTTCCAACTTTCATTTTTATAGTGTTCATCTTGAGGCTGAAAAATGCCGGTATCATCGGTCATAGTCTTCAGGTGATCAAGCTTGATGGGCGGGATGTCGAATTGGGTGATAGCGATGACATCATGCTTGTATAGGTGGTAGGGACGCGGGTTTTTGGCTCTTTGAGCCCTTACATCGCTGAAGACTTGGAAATATTGCCGGGCGACTTCCTTCCAGACTGCCTCACGACAAAAGGTATAGGCCTTTTTACGCAACCCATGCCGCTCCGTTTCATTGTCCAGCAAGTCGATGATTTGATTGGCCATGGCATTGGGGTCATTAAAGGGCACGATTCGGCCTCTACCTTCGTCAAGCATCTCACTAGCATACCAATAAGGTGTCGAAATAACCGCTTTGCCGGTTCCCATGGCATAAGCAAGTGTACCAGAGGTGATCTGGGCTTCATCAAGATAGGGGGTGATATAGATATCAGCGACCCCTAAAAATTCATAAAGTGTCTCTTGTTCGACAAAACGATTTTGGAAAATCACATGATCGCTCAGGCCAAGCTTACGCACTAACTGCTGGAGGCCGATACGGTATTCTTCGCCTTGGGCCTTCAAAATATGGGGGTGAGTGGCACCCAGGACGATATAAGCAATATCCGGGTGTTTTTGCACCACCTTCGGTAAAGCGTGCAAGACCGTCTCAATCCCTTTGGTGGGCGAAAGCAAGCCAAAGGTGAGCAGCACCTTTTTTCCTTCTACTGCGAACTTTTCTTTGTAGAAGTTGGGATCAACAAAAGGCAAATCAGGAATCCCATGGTGGATAAAAACGATCTTTTCTTTTGGCACCCCATAGATATTTTGTAGTATATTAAAGGCTTTATGGCTCATAACAATCAGTTTATCGGACAGGTCGACGAGCCTCAGCATCGCTTCACGATAATCGGGTTTGGGGTCTTTGAGGACCGTATGCAGGGTCGTGACAATTGGCATCCGAAGCTCTCCCAGCAGTTTGATCAAATGGCTGCCAGCCGCGCCGCCGAAAATACCGAACTCGTGTTGAACGCTGACGATATCGGCTTGGCTGATATTTATGAACTGGGCGGCGACGCTATACTCGGATAAGATGTTCTGGTTGATCTCGAAGCGGACCTTGTCAGGATAGAGATATCCCTCGGGCTAGTCGTTCATTACGACGCTCCAACTGTTGATTTCGGGTGCTTCGCTGGTCAACGCGGATATCAGATCGGTTGTGAAAGTTGCAATGCCACACTGACGGGGCAAATAGTTGCCTATGACGGCAACCGAGTTGATCCCTTCGTAGTATTTTTTCACTAAAGATTTCATAGCTGTCTCCTATGGTAGAAATAGTAGGAATAGACTGAACCCTACCACAATTTAAACTTTTTGTTATTGCTCGTCGCCTAGGACTCAGGGCAAACGGATTAAAATTGGTATAGAAGTAAAGAGTTAGGGATACTCGGCTCTTGAATTTAACCTCAGATAGGAGCATTCTATTATGACAACGAGTACTATAGAGTATTTTTCATCGCTGAAAGAACCACAGATAGAGCGAAACAGGGCAAATGCACTAAATTAAAAAAATTGTTTAATTTCAAAGCGTTAAAAATATAATGTAAAATTTACGTGTATTCTTAACTTCTTGATTTTAAATGAGCTATTTATTTTAATGCGATTACCCTGTTGATTACCATTCATACAGGAAAAGAGGAAAGCAGGAATAGAGTTCTTGCGGAATAAGTCCATGTTTAAATTTAAGTAATTACTTTGTAACAGAGGAAGTTCTAAAATTTACCTTGCTCTCCGTTCCAGGCGCTGTGGAAGTGGTACAACGTTGCTCTGATAACTCGATCTATTCAGACAAACATTTTACATTCTTAAAGATTGACTCGACTCCAAAATGTCGCGTACACGTTCCACGCAGTACATGGAACGAGAAAAAGAGCTATTGTTTTGTTGAGCTTCACCTCATTCATGTCTGACTTACGGCTGCGTGAAAATGAATATACCTAAATCTGGTAATTCGTTGAAGCCACTTGTCCACCTGAACCAATCCAATTAGTATGGAAAAATTCACCACGCGGTTTATCAATCCGCTCATACATATGCGCACCAAAATAGTCTCGTTGTGCTTGGAGTAAATTTGCAGGTAAATTTGCCCGACGGTAACCGTCATAAAAAGCCAACGCGGAGGAAAATGCAGGTGTGGGAATACCCAACTCAATGCCTAGAATCACGGCTTTACGCCAACCTGCATCTGTTTGTTTAATTTGATTGGCAAAAAAATCATCTAATAATAAGTTTTCTAAATTTTCTTGTTTATCAAAGGCTTGTTTAATATTACCTAAAAATTGACTACGAATAATACAACCTCCTCGCCACATTAAAGCAACATTGCCATAATTGAGTTGCCAAGCATATTCTTTTGCCGCTTCACGCATTAACATATATCCTTGAGTGTAGGAAATAATTTTTGAAGCGTACAAAGCATCATGAATCGCGGCAATCATGGCTTCAACATCACCATTAAATTGTGTTCCACTTGCAGGATATAGGTTTGCCACTTTCAAACGTTCTGCCTTTAGCGCAGATAAACAACGGGCAAACACAGCTTCAGCAATCAAAGTCACCGGCATACCTAAGTCTAAGGCATTAATGCCTGTCCATTTACCCGTACCCTTTTGACCGGCGGTATCCAAAATTATATCTAACAAAGGTTCGCCATCGTCATCTTTAACACCAAGAATATGACTGGTAATTTCAATGAGATAGGATTCCAAAACCCCTTGATTCCAGCTAGCAAAAGTGGCCTGCAATGCCTCAACCTCAAGTCCTAACCCTTCTCGCATTAATTGGTAGGCTTCAGCAATCAGTTGCATATCCCCGTATTCAATGCCGTTATGTACCATTTTGACATAATGACCTGCGCCGTTATTACCCACCCATTCACAACAAGGTGTTTGATCTACTTTAGCTGCAATGGCTTGCAAAATAGGCTTAACGATTGGCCAAGCGGTTTGATTTCCGCCTGGCATGATTGAAGGACCTGAACGTGCACCTTCCTCTCCGCCTGAAATGCCCGTACCAATAAACAAAATATTTTTTTCAGCCAACGTTTGAGTACGCCGATCCGTATCTGAATATAAAGAGTTTCCGCCATCAATAATAATATCGCCGGCTTCCAGATAAGGTACAATTTGGTCAATAAATTTATCAACGACTACCCCCGCTTTAACCATCAGCATGACGATCCGTGGTTTTTTCAGCGAGGCTATCAGTTCTTCAATGGAATAAACACCTATCACACTGGTGTTTTTGGCTGAGCCATTAAGAAAATCGTCAACTTTTGATGTCGTTCGATTATAAACCACGACTTGAAATCCATGATCTTGCATATTGAGAACAAGATTTTGTCCCATGACAGCCAGTCCAATTAATCCTATATCTGCTTGTACCATGATTTATCCCTCTATGCCTAAATTTGGGCTTCTGAGTTTTTGATGAACGGTTGACTTTGATAGCCACTGTTTTATTACGCTTTCTAAATCCACTAATTTCACGGGTTTACTTAAATAAGCATTCATACCCACTGATAAACAGCGTTCAGAATCACCTTCCATCGCGGTTAAGGCAATAAGTTGACTAAACGTTTTGCTTAGGGATGTCAATAAGATAATGGCTAAATGGTTCGCACTATACTCATGGCTTAATATTTGAATGAACTCAATCACATCTATTTTAGTGAGTTGTGCATCAATAATTATTATTTTATACGGTTTATGTGGTATGTACAATACTCACTGTCATGCCCCAACCTTGCGCTTGATTTTGTAAAATATGCCCATTGTCACTAGAGTCCGGTTCCATTAAGGAATAGGAATTAAATAACTACCATCAGTTTTCATCAAAACGTTCAGGTCAAGGTTATAAAACTTGACCCGCGAGGTAACCCGACGGAATGTACTATATTTTGTCGGGTTACGGTTTTTGCGTTGCAAAAAGCTTAACCTGGCTACCTGGCTGCGTTCAGTTTAACTTCGATAACGCATCTACAATTATGAATACAACCTGTTGATGTTGCTCTGGTAGTTGTTCAATTCTTTCTCTAAGCTTTTCTAAGTCAGGTGGTTCTATTTGTAAGTCTGCTGGATTTCCGCCAAAAATTAACCAAGCTGGTTCCACCTTTAAAAATTCTGCTAGTTTTATTGCGCTTTCCATGGAAATCGTTCCTCCTCTTTGCCATTTGTAAACCGCTTGAACCTTTACACCTATAGCATCTGCTATATCTGCAGGTTTATACCCGAATTCTTCCATCTTTGTTTTGAGTCTATTTTTGAAACTCATAGGATAATTTTCTCTTTATGGTTTAAAAAAGTCAATTGTTATTTTAAAATTAACCTGGCAGTTTAATCA
>JADGDF010000203.1 GCA_016745055.1 Thiotrichaceae bacterium
TTTTCATACTCGTTCTCCTAAGTTTACAAAACTTGTTCTTTCTTATATCCTCCTTTTCGCAAAATACCATCTTAAATTCCGTGATACAACTCTAAAGTTTATCAAAAACTATTTTATGGAAATAACTTTCCTGTTGTAACACCAGAAGGTAAGTCATATTCACCACTTTGGGTGAAAGAAGAGATTTTAGCGATGAAAATTGAGTTTAGATTCTTGTGGAATTTATTGAAAGAGAAAGATGATATTTTAGCTTGATTGTTACTGTTGACACCCTGCGTAACTATTTATCGTCACCAAGAATAGACTTGAAGTTGTGCCTCTGGGGCGTCATAATACGTATTTCTACGCCAGAATACTGGAACAAAAAAAAGGTAAAATATTAGGAATGTTGTTTCTAATTTCCCGCTGATTTATTTTTCTTATCCTAAAGATTTAAATTTTAATATAAACATGGCTGACGATAAAATAATACAACATAGTCTTGATGCGCAAAAAGTTATTGAAACAGCGCATATGCTTCATAAACGGATTGATGAACGTTTTCCACAATCGGGATTCAGTCAATTATGTATTCAATTGTGTAAAATCACTGAAGAAACTGAATTTCGTTGTCAATGGTTTAGAAAACCACATACCACACTGAGAGTGGGTGTCAGTATTGTTGTAATGTTGATTCTATTGTTATTTGTTGCTGGTTTTTTCATCTCAGTAAAATTTTTTCCAGCACATACTATTGATTTATTTGATTTTTTTCAGATGTTAGAGGCGATAATTAATTTAAGTATCTTAATTGGTGTTGCTCTGCTATTTTTAGTTACCACTGAAAACCGTCGTAAGCGTAAACGGGCCATGTTTGCTCTCCATCAACTACGGGATTTATCCCATGTGATTGACATGCACCAATTGACCAAAGACCCAGAAAGAATTACCCGTATTGAGCATTGGACTAACTCTTCACCCAGAGAAACAATGAATGCATTTTTACTGACTCGCTATTTAACTTACTGTACTGAAATGTTATCGCTTGTTGGAAAAGTAGCTGCTTTATATGCTCAAAATTTTGAAGATGACATTGTACTCATGGCCGTCAATGAAGTAGAAAATCTTACCACTAACTTATCAAGTAAAATTTGGCAAAAAATTACTATTCTACATCGTTTACAAATAACTTTATCGTAATTTTACCTGGTTAAATTTATAGTTAAAATAAGGAGATGCCTTCGACAAAATGTCAAGCCTTCAAGGCATTCAAAACTTGTCTAACTAAACAGATTTTAAGCACCAACAAACCGAATTATTTACTGTAACCTAATTACACTAACTTGCTGTTTAAACAGGAGTTTAATACATATATTTAGATGATTTAGTATATAACATACCATCCATTGCCTTGCATGAGTATAATAGGACTATTTCATTCGCTACTTTATACTATGCCTATTGCTAATACGCACACTATTATTGACTTTCTTAGCCAATCGACTCTTTTTAAAAATCTTACTTATACTGAACTGACGCAGATCGTCAATTGTATGGAACAACAAATCCTGGCCCAAGGAGAATACTTGTTTCAGATTGGTGAACCGTATAAAAAATGTGTTTATATCCTTCAGCAAGGCAAAATTCAACTTAAACAAGATTCTGGGCAAATTTTTACTTTAATGCCAGGTGAACTTCTAGGATTAGCGAATGCCTTGGATACTTCACCTTATGCTTCTACTGCAATGGCGTTAACACCCGTAATATTACTGGTCGTACCCGCGCAACAACTACGAGATGTGGAGCTTAGTTGTCCCATTCTATTTAACGAATTAAATCGTTTCATTGCCCACTATATCCGCCATCGAGCGCCTCATCGGCAAGTCACTTCTCGTACATTAACTTTACCAGCTCGTGTGGTGATGAAATCTCCACTTGCGGTGTGTCCCCCTGAAGCAACCTTAGCAGAAGCGCATAAAATGATGCGAAGCCGAAAAATTGGTAGTTTGGGCATCACCAATCAAACTGGGAATTTATTGGGGTTGCTCACATTTGCCAATATTGCAGATGCTGCTTATGTTGCTAATACCACATCAGAAACTAGTGTCATTGATATTGTTGAACAATCTCATACAGTGCCGCCTGAAACCCCTCTTTGGCAGGTAGAAGAATATCAGCATACTCAGGGCATAAAATATATTGTGGTCGTGGAGGATCAAAAGCCGCTAGGCATTATTTCACAAACCGACATTTTGCATAATTTAATTGCTCATCAGGGAATTATTTTTGCTGAAATTCTTTCTGCAACCACTTTTTTAGAATTAAAATCACACCGTAAACGTATTAGCAGCATTGCACACGAAGCCAGAGAAAATAACCATCGTGCTAGTATGGCGGCAAGAAATATCAGTGAATTTCATCTAGCGTTACAAAGACGTTGTGTTGAACTTGTCCTGCAAGAAATGGAAGCAGAAGGTTTAGGTTTTTCACCAACAAATTATGCATTTTTTATTATGGGTTCAGGCAGTCGTAAGGAAATGATGATCAACCCTGATCAGGATAACGGAATTATTATTGCGGATAATGCCCGTTTGGAAATTGATGAAAATAAGCGCTGGTTTGAAAGCTTTTGCAATCGCGTTAATTATTATTTGGATGAAATTGGCTATATTTTGTGCCCTGGTGAAATTATGGCGCGTAACCATATGTTCCATAAAACCTTAGGCCAATGGAAACAACAACTTGCTAATATTATTCGCCATCCAACGCCTAAATCCGCACGTTGGGCCAATATTTTTCTGGACTTTGACTTATTGTATGGGGATAACGAACTCATTACCAGTTTACGCAAATTTATTTACGAAGAATTGAAAGAGCGGCCTCAATTGCTACGTATGATGGTGCAAGATGATGCCGAAGGCCAACCAGCAGTTGGATTGTTCAATCGACTCATCACCGAAAAAGATGGTGAAGGTCGGGCAAAAGTAGATATTAAGCGTAATGGTCTACGCATTATTGCCGATATGGCAAGAATTTATGCATTGAACAATGGCATTGAAGCGCGTAATACTTTGGATCGGTTAGCGGCTTTAGTTCGTCAAGGGGTGTTAAGCGCTACATTTATGCGTTCTATTTGCGTTGCATTTGAAGAATTATTAGATTTGCTCTTAGAACATCAATTAACACAATTAAGAGAACAACAAATACCTGACAAACTTATTGAGCCAAAAACTCTGTCTCCTTTACATCAAGAATCGTTGCGTATGGCAATGCGAGCGATTAAAGAGTCTCAAGAAAAACTGCAAGTAGAGTTTGATACCGCATTATTTTAGTTAATCTTATAAATAAAAGTTACGCACTAAATCTTGTAACTAATTGAAGTTAAAAATTTTTACAATCTGTTCTTTAAGAAAAGTTTTAACCTTTCCTAAAGGGAACATAAATAAAAGATGTTTGCTGTATTCTATGGTGATACAGAGGACTCAATCTAGTGGAACCTGCTTGTTTTTTAGCAACTCACTTTCTGGCATTGGTTAATAAAATTGCAAATGATTGAATCACCATACTCAGTTGCAAATGACTCAGGATGAAATTGTAAACCATAAATTGGATGTTCACGATGTTCTATGGCCATTAGTTCGATACCATTTATAGTTTGGGATTCGCTTGGATGCGTGTATGCAATTAAATTCAGGCATTCTGGTATCTCTTTATCCAGATCAGCTATGATGGAATGATATCTCATTACTTTCGCGCTATCCGTCACTTTATCCAAAATTAAACCGTGATCGATAATTTTAAGCTCGCTTACCTTGCCGTGCATTGGCAAATTCGCTACCTTAAGTGATCCACCAAAACAGTGATAAATCCCTTGAAATCCTAAACATATGCCAAGCACAGGCAAACCTTGTGTTCCATATTCAAGAATAACTTTTTTATTGAAACCAAAATAAGCATCATCTTCTGATGAGCCAGGACCAGGCCCAATGACCACGCCAGAGTAGGTGCCATTTTCAATTTCGTTAATAAAATCCTCATCATTACGCTTGATTGTCAGTACAACATCAGAATTCATAGCAATCAGATGCTGCAAGTTGTACGTAAACGAATCATAATTGTCGACAAGCAGTATATGCACTTTACTACGGGTACTCATGATATTGCTCCCAGATCTTCAAGTGTTTGCTTCATGGCAGCCAATTTGTTTGTCACTTCTATGTATTCCTTTTCTGGGACAGAGTCATATACAACACCGGCTGAGGTTTGTGCATAGCATTGATCTCCACTGCAAAAAATGCTGCGAATTGGCAGGCAAAACTCGCAGTCACCACTGAATCCAAAGCGCCCAATAGCTCCACCATATACACCTCTTGGCATATTTTCATTGTCGTCAATAATTTTAATGGTTTCGATTTTGGGTGCCCCTGTGACAACACCACCAGGAAAAATGGCCTCAAGTACATCAAATGCTGATTTATCTGGTCTCAATAAACCAATAATATTTGAAACGATATGCTGAACATGGCTGAATTTAATGATGTACATCAAGTCAGATATTTTTACTGTTCCAGGAACGCTAACGCGCGAAACATCATTTCGATGTAAATCCACGAGCATGTTATGTTCTGCAATTTCTTTCGGATCATTTAACAACTCGCGCGCCAGACGAATATCTTCTTTTTCATCTTTACCTCTTATCGTTGTGCCGGCTGTTGGCGTTGTTAAGATAGTTCCCTGCTTGCAGGAAATCAAGATTTCAGGGCTGGCACCAAGCAATTCCTGTTTGCCAAATTTAACATAAAACATGTATGGACTTGGATTGACTTGCCTTAGCTTGTCATAGATGGCTATCTTGTCCCCTTTGATTTGATAGTTAGATTTGAATCCAACTTCAGCCTGAAATGAGTAGCCAAGCTTGATCTTTTCTTTGGTCTTTTTTACTGCAGAGATAAACTCTTCTCTATTTTCGCTGTGACCGGTAAATTTGACAAGCTCGAGTGTTTTAGGAATATCGTATGATAGCGAAGCTTCCACCAGCGATCTCACTTTTTCAAACCGATTTTCAGCAAAAGTATAGTAAAACAGCGTACTAGTGGTTGTATCGTAAATCAGACCATCATAGTGCAGTCCCAACATAAATGTACTGAAATTGTCATGTTCCTTCAAGTTCAAACTGGGTTCAAAATAATTTACTGACTCATGACAAAAATAACCAACCAGGCCTCCTTGATGTGATTTGCAAGAAAAATCAAATTTCAAGTTCTTTTTTAAAAAATCATAGGGATTTTTTACGCTGTACTTTACTTTGGTTTTATTCTTGGTGCCTGTAGTTTTAGCGATTGCCGATTCATTTCCCTCAAGTATGAGATTATTCCCCTTCGCTGAGAATACAATACAGGGATCAAAGCCGACTGTAAAATAACGATCCTGATGTCTGGGTAATGAAATTGACTCGAAATAGTAACAATGTTCATAAATTGTTTTCAGAAATGCAAATAGTTTATAACAATCAATATCATAACCAATGATTTGTTCTGTTACCTTATTGCTTATCCAACTAATATCTAATTCATTTTTCATGATTTCTCCTTTAATGAAATCCCGTTTGATTCAAGATGTGTGTTACACCTCTATTTTTTTATGCGCGTTGACAGATTTATTTTAGGTCAGCTCACCTTTTATCAATTTATAAATCTACTTTTTTTGGTTACGATAAAATGTGGAGTTTATGTATATTCAATTCATACTTTAATGTTTAACAATATAGAGTCCCAGTCATTAAGTAAGGTCTAAAACCTATTTTTCTATTCTCATTTTTATTTAATCGTGCTTATGCGTCAAGTGAGAAAAATATTAGGGGATAATAAAATATGAATAAGTAACTGTTTGGTAAAAACTCTGTCATACGCAACAAGCAGACAGCTACAAATGGCATGGGCACATTTACATAAGCGGATTTGTAAAAATGCTAATTAAACAGCCAATAAGACTTTATTTAATAAATACCAAGCTTCAATTTTTGTTTTTTATTAGAGTTGTATCCCGTTAAAAATCAATCAATTAGCTAGATAAAAGTTCCATAGTCCGGCACATACTCCAATTATTTCATCATATAAATCAA
>JADGDF010000204.1 GCA_016745055.1 Thiotrichaceae bacterium
TAGGCTATATCGTTCAAGACCCTATGACAGGTGAAGGGGCTTATTTGATTGATGGCGGGTATAACGGTGGTAGTTGGGAAGGATGCACTATCACTGTCGCAGGAAAAGGGAAAACCTTTGATCACCGGACAATCACTCAAAAAAGACGGCTGTTTGATGCATTTGAAGAAAGACAAGATGAATTAGAAAAGAAATTAGCTGAAGCTTTAGAAGCTACAAAACAGATACAAGATCATATTCAACGTTTGAAGAAGATTGATCAAATTAATCAATTTTACAATCAGCTATTTGATGTTAATGCAAAAATATTTGTTACGGGGCTTATTGTCATTGGTGGGGAAGTATTAGTCGAAGGTGACAATTGTTTTGTTGCTAGAGCTAAATTTAGTAGTGATGGTATTTATGTAAAAGAGAAAATTCATGTAATTTTATCCCCAGTAGATGAACAATCTCCTGATTTTCAAGAAGCCACAGTCCTATTTGCTGCTGATAGCATCACTTCATGTTCGGGTTACTTATGGTCTTTTGGGGATGAAAATGAAGAATCTATTGGGTCAACTGAATTATATCCATCTTATAATTATACCAGTCCTGGACTTTATACTGCGACTGTTAGTGCCGTTTGTTTGGGGCAAGAGTCTATCCAAACAAGTCAAATAGAAGTACAGGTAGATAGGTTAATCGTTGATTTAATAGTGGAAGGGATTTCTGATGAAATTGAAGAAACCCAAGGTGGGTTTATTCAATGGAATCTTGATCGAGATGAAAACAATACAGTTATTTCCCAGGAAGGACATAAACTTTATGTCCGTGATTTTGAAGAAGATCAACATGCAGGTTCTCGTATAGTAAAAGAGGATGATGAATTGCTAATGGCTCTATTGAAAGTAAAGCCTGAAGGAATCCAGGGTTCTTGGCAGTTAACGTTTCCTGAAAAAGTGAAAGTATTTGAGGAAAAGCCTGATGAAACAATTGTAGAATTAATATCAGCAGAACCTTCTTCAACAACAACGGTATCAACTGATAATGTAGTGGCAAAGCTGTATATTGAAGCAGTTAATCAAAGTGAATTAGAGAAAGATATTACGCTAAACGCCGTGTTTAAACCTGAATACAGTGAAGATTTCCCAATTAAAAACATTTTTCCTGAAGAAGATACTATTAAATTAACTTCGATTGTTGGCGATTTAACTGTATCAGAAATTCGTCCCATTCAAGTTATTGAAGATGTTCCTTTAGTCAAAAATAAAGCAACAGTAGCAAGAGTGTTTGTTGAATGGTCTAGTCCGCTTAGTCAGCTTTCTGATGGCGCTTATCTTGAAGACATAACTGTGAAGTTGGAAGGTGTTCCAGAGGGGAGGTTGACCAGTTTACCTGCAGTTATTCAGAAATATGGGCAAAAAATTTATTTTTTTGATACCGATTTACAAATATATAGTATGAATAAAACATACGAAAAATCACTATTAGATTATTTCAAATATCGCGGACAAGAATCTGTAACGATCAGCAAATTTTTCCCTGATTCAGTAGGTCAAGTAACATATAAAGCTACAATTGACCCTGAAGATACCTTGTTTGAAAAAGATGAACTGAATAATCAAGGTATAATAGGTGGTGAAATTCAATCTGTTATTGATGAAAAATATCAAATTTTTTGGCAATATATGAAAAGAAAGGATGATGCTAATTTTGTAACTCAAAATTTAAGGCAGGTTGTATCTCCTTTTTATAAATTTTTTATTTCAGTGTATCCACTTCCTGATAGAAGTGTCACACATTCTTATGGAAACTATATTGAAATTTTCGAAGCAGGAACTCCTCTAAAGGAACTATTCTTAAATTTATTTCTTCATATTAAAACAACTCAATATAAGCGAGGAGTTTATGTTGTCCCTGATGGAAGTTTAGGGAGTAAAGTCATTGGCTTAACTGATGTGGAAAACGTTGTGTTCGTTACAGAAAGTGGATATGAACAAGTAGTGGCTCATGAAATAGGCCATACTTATGGTTTTTGTGATGAGTATGAATACGAAGGTTGGTATGATGATACATTTAAGATATTTGCAAATCCTGAGTGTGGTTTGGATTGGGATGAAGATACTTATCCCAATGGTTATCTTGCTGCTAACGGTTGGAATGCGGAACAACAATATGAAGGGACTATATTAAGTTCACCATATGCACGTATAAATGTAAATGCTCATAATCCGAAAATGTTTAGTCGTAATTATTTTTCATTTATGAGCAATACAAGCCCTTCGTGGATTACACGTACTAACTACCTAACTCTAATGGATAAACTAGTAGAAGGCGGTAGTAGTAGTGGATTACGTGCTAATAAAAAATTGCTGCGTGTAAGTAGAAAAGAAGTGCCTATAGTAGCAATAGCAGGTTTCTTATATGAAGATGCAACATTTGAATTTTACGGAATTGCTTCTAGTGTTGGGCATGAAAGTAAAAGGGCTTCTGGAGGAAGATTTGCTGTAGAATGGTTAGATATAAACGGGCAAGTTCTCCATAAATTATCTTTTAATCCTCGAGGAAGGTACTTTAACTATAATGGCAAGAAAAGAATACCAATTGCTTTGTCAATAGAAGAACCTGAAAACTCTTATCGTTTACGTATTGTTAAAGATGATAAAGAGTTATTTAATATCAACAGAACCCCGAATGCACCTCAAGTTAAGTTTGGAAGAATTCAGAATATTTCTGATGAAGAAGTATTAGTAACCGCAGAGATCAGTGACAAAGATGGTGACAACTGTCGAGCCATTTTAATGTATGGTACAAATCAAGATGGGCCTTGGCATACACTGGGAGAATCTTCTGGCGCTGGTATTAAAGAATTCCGTTTTAATCCAAATGTCCCTAATCTTCCACAATCAAAAACGGCTGTTTTAAGAATACATGCTTGTGATGGGTTAAATTGTACTAATGTTGAAACACCATTTTTAGGAATTGCTAATAAGCGACCCCATCTTCAGCTTTATTCTAAGAAAGAAATCAGCGATCCTATTCAAGAACGTCTCCGTAAAAGGAAAGCAATTGATTATTACGTTTATGAAATCGACGCTTATGATGTAGAAGACGGAGATATCGGCGATAGAATTCGTTGGTTTGATTCTCAAGGAAATTTGGTTGGGACAGGCGAAAGCTTCTCAAGCAAAGTGAAAATAAAGGGACTGACTGCAAAAGTATCTGACTCCAATGGCCAAGAAGTAGAATTAAAAGTAGAAGAATAACGTTGAGATAAGCAAAGCTTAATACTATTTATTCTAAGCGGGATAGCAAAATTATCCCGCTTTTTCAAATAAATACCCTTCTCTACTATGAAATTTGACGAAACTCCGCATTTTTAGGTAAAGGAGTTTTTTCAGTTGTTTCGGGACGCAGTGGATTTCCCGAAACCACCTAAGAATTTCATCCTCGGTTTGTGTCACGTAAACGTGTCATAGAATTTTCTTATCACATGAAAATTTTAGAATATACTGCATAGTAGTGCATTTTCTTTTTTTATGGCTAATGTTTACAAGCCAAACAGCTATGGGAGAAACCCTCCAAGAGTGGTTAGAAAGAGGATATTATTCCCAATATGACCGACCTCCCGAAGAGACCTTTCGTTATTACGAAGAAGGTTTGCATGAATATCCTAATGAAGAGCTCCTTTATTTGGAAAGAGGAAAATTTCACTTACGTCAAGGAAATTTGGATAGTGCCTTTGCAGATTCACAAAAAGCTATTGAACTAAGTCCTAATTTAGCTGGAGCTTATAAACTTCGAGGCCAAGTAAAAAAAGCTAAAGGAGATAGCGAAGGAGCAGAGAAGGATTTTGCTAAAGCAGAAGAAGAGCACGCAAAAGAAGATTACACGCTTTATCGTTTTAATCAAGAGCTTAGTGCAAATCCTCAAAATGTGGAAATATACTACAAAATAGCTCGTTATAAGAGGCAAAAAGGTGATAACGTCGGCGCAATTAAGAGTTTTGATAAATATCTTGAGTTTAGCGATACTTCTAATAAGTATTTTGCCTATTGGTATCGTGCTAATGCTAAAGCGGAAATAGGGAATACTGATGGTGCATTGGCAGATTACAACTTACTCATTGAGAAATTTCCAAATAATCGATCGCACGGGTATGAGAAACGTGCTCGTTTTAAAGAATCATTAGGTGATATTGAAGGTGCTAAGGCAGATAGATTAGCAGCTCAAGAAGCACGTCGAGAAAACACAATTAAAGAAATCCAACAACTGAATGACGAATTAGAAGCATTGGACACTCAACCTCCTGAAACTTGGGCTAAACTCTCTATTTTAGAAAAAATAGCAGCTAAACAAATGAAGATAGAAAGCTATGCTGATGTAGTGACAACATTAGACAAGGCCGTAGCACTTCAAGCTTCGTCTTCCCTTCTATGTAATTTGACGGAACCCCGCATTTTTAGGTAAACGAGTTTTAGAGAATTTCATCCCCGGTTTGTGTCACGAAAACGTTTCATGGCTAGCTTCTTGAACTTCGTGCCAAAGCAAAAAAAGCGATGGGGGATATGGAAGGTTATCAAGCAGATTTTACTGAAAGTCGGTGGATTGGCAACCGTGAGAAATTAAAGTCACTTAACCAAACATTGGAAGAAAACCCTCAAGATGTAAATGCTTTAGTTGAACGTGCTCAAATATGGCGATATGTAAGGGATTACTCCAAAGCTTTAGTAGATACAAACAAAGCCTTAGAAATAGAACCTTCATTAATAGAAGCTTTAAAAATTCGAGCAATTTCCAAAAAAGAATTAGGAGATATTGAAGGTTCTTGGGCTGATCGTCGTTTAATCGGACAGCTAAAACAAAACAACAACAAATAAAATTGTTGTTCTAAGTTGATGCGGTCATGAAACTAATCGCATCAATAACTCAATGTTTCTTAATTTTTGCCAAATACTGTTCTAACTCTTCTGGGGGAATATTTTTCAGAAATTCCTCAGAAGAAAAATTCTTTAAAATATCTTTGCTTGATAGCCCTGTTAAACGCTCTTGAGCAGATAACCCTATCAATCGCTCTTGAGTGGAAAACTTTTCTAAAATTTCTTCAGAAGAAAATTTCTTAAATATATCCTCTGGACTGAGTAGGTCTAAATGATCTTTAACATAATCTTTGACATAATCCTCAACGGTATAAGACACAATAACGCCCTCCATTTTGTAAAATTCAAACAATTGGTTAATGATACTTCCTAATTCAGTGAGTTTATGCTGATAGTTTAGTCTGGCAATTTGTATTTTTCTAGGGTTGGCACTATAAAGTTGCCAAAATGTGTTGTTGGGTGTTTCAGGAAATTCATTGAGCACCAAAATTCTGATAATATGGCTACCCCATTTGGTCTCATAAACACCTGCTTGAATTTTAATGAATATTGTTTCTTTGGCTAATCCTTGTGGGAAACGGGTACTGACTGCATAAAGTCGAAACTGTTCAACAGGTAAAACTTCTCACCAATTTGCTTGCGATAGTTGACGTAGTGTCCCACAAGTTCGTCTAATGCCCAACTGGTTAAAGATTCCCTAAAGGATTTGTAAGTCAATAAATTATATTGGGCCAGATTATCCAATCCATCAGGTAAATCCTTGGGCAATTGACCTGTCTGCACTTGCTCAATAATGACTACATCCAAAAACTGTTGTTTGATGGACAAGTCTTTTTCAAGCTCTACTTCATAATTCGTGTAGGCAAACAGGTCAATTAGACTTATTGCGAAATAAGGTATTGAAAAAATGGGGAGAAAAGTTAAACTAGTGGTTATAGAAACTAAACAAGTCCATAAGAAAGCAATATGAATTACGAAAAACTGAAAGTTTTATCAAATGAAAGGTTTAAACGCTATTTAGGAGTAAGTAAAGAACTATTTGAAGAGATGGTGAACGTAAGATCTCGAACCAGACTGGGTAACACACCTAAGCTAAGTTATGAAGAACAACTATGTATGACACTCACGTATTTCAGAGAGTATGAACTCAGTATCATTTGGG
>JADGDF010000035.1 GCA_016745055.1 Thiotrichaceae bacterium
GATTTTCCTATGGTTGCTCGAACAATAAACGCAGGAAGAAACTCAACACTGTTGACCAAATGGCCAATTGGAGTGCTTAAATTGATGCCTATGGGGTTAATGACATCGTAACCTGACATGAAAGTAACACCTTCCCAAAATGTCTGGTTACAGTTTTTACGTTGAAAAAAGCCTAACCCAACCTGCCAGGCTATTAAGTTAAAGTTCGCAGGAGTGCAAACTTTAGTTTGCAAAATAAATTTTGCACTCCAAACTGAAAAAATCCTTCACTTAATGGCAGTGGGGCTGGGGGTGATTCAATCTTCAAACAAAATCATTGCCTTTTCTCCTACTACCTTTGCCATTACGTCCCGCTCCATATTCATATTTCGACAGGTGTGATACCACAGATCGTAGTTGATCCATAGGGACTCATGATCTTCTTCTTGTCTACCCATCAATAATCCCACTGCAAAACCAGCCAGTAAACTAGGTATATAGACGCTAAAAACTATTGACAAGCCCCACCAAATCCCCAATTCTTTGGCGACTGCGACTGCGACTGCGACTGCGACTGCGACTGCGACTGCGACTGCGACTGCGACTGCGACTGCGACTGCGACTGCGACTGCGACTGCGACTGCGACTGCGAATGTTAATGCGAAATATATATAGCCTAGAAACGTTTTGTTTTTTACAATTCTGTGCTTAAACCTCTCCCCAAAAACACTAGCAGCCCACAAAAAAAGCCGTTGTATCGAATGAAATGGGTTAATAAGTGTAGCAAGTAACTGTTGGGATAAGTTTTGATTGTCATTTACTCCAGCTTTTTGCAAGTTGGTTATCAACATTTCTCCCAAAAAAGCCCGCATTTCTTTTTGCCGAAATACATCCAATTTTCCTAACTTAAATTGTTGTTGCAAGATTTCTGCAATGCGAACATCCTTTTTTTCTTCTTCAGCAAGTTTTTTACGCAACATCCAATCTGCCAAAGTCTTTGCTGCCAAAGTCTTTGCTGCCAAAAATTCTATAAAGGATTTATGACCAAATTTAAAAGCATTAGACGTGCTTAAATCTGTGACCAATAATCCACACGCGCGAACATCAGTTTGAATTGAAGCAATGACTTTTGCCGGATTAGCTTGAAAATCTAAGCGTTCCTTCAAGGGTTTATGCTTGAGTTCCAAACTATCGACCACTTCACTTAACATTTTTTCAGGCATATACCCAATCAATTGACGAGTGATTTCATCTAATTTAACACTACTAATTTGATTTTGTAAACGATTTGCAGCCATGTACACCGCAATGCCCTGCATGAAATAATTTCTTTCCACACTGCTCAAACGACTGAAAGGACGTCCTTCTCTTTCTGTTTGCTCAATTTCTTTTGCAACCTGACGTTTAACAGTTTCGTTAATGTATAATTCCATGACATAAGCCGAATTAATCCTATCTTTATGCTCAGATAACTGGTCGTTCCAAATACTAGCCACCATCCGCAAAATGGAAGGACGGGAGCCACTTCCTGAAATTGGGTATCGATTTCTGCCAAAGCTAAAATTTCCTGCTGCACATCTGGTTTTATTCTTTTTAAACTGTGTTGAATTTGTACTAAATTGAACGGTTCCAGATAAACGGCTTGGCAATAAGGCAAATATTCACTGGGTTGCTGAATTAACAACGCCTGCCTCAACTCTTTTTCATCAAAAAAGAAGTTATGACGACCGGTAAATAATACTTTGGCTTTGTCGTGCGCGAATCGCCACAAGGATACAAAATGCTGCAAACGCATCTCCTGATCGCCCCCTAGCAAATTGACTTCATCAAAGCCTTCAAAAATTACCAACAATCGACCTGCCAACAATAATTGCATCATGGCTCGGGGATCGATACCCAAATCTTCAGCCCAAGTCGCAAATAAATTTTTTGGCGTTGACATACATGGAATTTTACCGCGTAATTCAATAATCACTGGAATTCTGACCGACTTACCCGCTTGATATTCTTTTAATAAACGGTAAGTCAACATTTGGGACAAGGTACTTTTACCATAACCAAACTCACCCAAAATCGACAAATGACGCTTGCTGTTTTCCGCTAACCAAGTATCAATAAAACTTTCCACATCTTGTTGACGCTCACCCTCTTTGGATAACTTGTAATCCGATTTGGTGTACATATCTTCAACGGTTAAATCCAAACCGGTGAATGTATCTTTGGCAACCAAACGTTCGATGCGATTGAAATAACTGGAAAAGTCGACTAAACCATCGACTAGTTGGGATTCGGTGAAAAATTCTATTAAACCTCCCCGAATCTCTCTTTGAAAAGGCGAGGCGTTGTCCACTTCTCCTTGTGAAGAAGGGAACTGAGGGGTGGCTCCTTCCAAAGCCACAATGATTCGCAAATTATCAGTCTTTCCCAACACCTGTTCTGCGTAACGAATTAATCCTAATGAAAGTTCATCATTAGGTGGGCAAGAAAAACAAGCTAACATGATAGGTTGGGTTGTATGTTTATGTTTTCCCAACCAACATTTATTGGTAGGATGCCAATCTTCATCAGAAAATTCATACTCAGGATGTCGCAATGTCCATAATTCCCGAACCCGCTCAGACCAACTTAATGGTTTGGGTGCTTCAAACGGTGGTTCATTATCCTGCACTTCAGTCACCGGCATCGTGAGTTTTTTCTGTCTAAACCAATCCTGAACCCAAACAGCACTGTCCGTCAAAATATAAATAGGCGATTCTGGCGTATTATTTTTTTGCCGCTTATCTTGAAGTACCGACTTTTCTCCAGGCCAATTTTTATAAATCAAAAACAAAAAGGAATAACCAACTATAGCAAGGAGAGTGGTAGAAAGGAGCAAATAAGGAAAAACTTCGGGTCTAATAAGCTGCGGAGAATAATCTAGGCCAAGCCAAGTAAAAAGGATTTCTACCCCAAACTGCCAAGGAGTTTTCTGCGCAGAAAAGCTAATGGCAAAGAGAAAAAAGGAACTGGCAATAAATGCAGCAATCGTAAAAGCAAACCGTTCTCGCGTAAAACGACGAGATTGCCACCAAAAATGGACAGCGTAAAATAGGGAAATAAGGGTTGTCACTGATAGGATAACAACCAACACAGTTAGAAGAAATGTCATAATCTTACCCAATTCATAGCAAAATTAGACGACATTATAAATCATAATAGTTACTAACACATTTTCCCGTTCCTACCCATCAGAGTCATTAAGCTCATACATGAGGTAGGGCAATCGCATTAAAAATTCCTTTATAATGACCGCCCAACAAAAAGTAGATGCGCAATCGGCTCAGGCTGATGTTCACTTGGAAATTGCAGAATTAGTTGCAAATCCATCAAATAATCAAGGTGATCTGGTCAGTAATGATACGATGATAAAAAACCATGGGTGTGGGTGAAGTGAAAACCTTTTGTTATGACGTTTTACTTTACCTACTGAATAAAGATTTACTAGGCTTTCTGGCTCATGATGGTTGTATTTTCTCGTTTGGTACATGAGAATTCCTAACTCTTTAACAACAATAATCACAAGAGTTAACAGGGAAAGTCAAAATTATGATACAGAGTTGGGAGAGAAATTTTCATAATTGTTCAAGCAAAGCGCGTTTAATAGCTTGTATAGGGGTTTGCCAATCCGCAAATTTAGTTTGACGAGATAGACGCACTGAAGGGTACCAAGGACTGTCACTTCTTTCTAATAACCATCGCCAATCGGAATCAAGTGCTAATAATACCCACACTGATTTTCCCATTGCGCCTGCTAAATGGATAATGGCCGTATCCACTGAAATCACTAAATCTAAACAAGCTACTACTGCAGCCGTATCGGTGAAATCATGTAATTTGTGTCCTAAATGATCTACCTTGGGATGCTTTAACTTTTGTTTGGCTGCATCCCCTTTTTGTAAACTATAAAATTTAACACCAGGAATATCAAACAAAACTAAAAAATCAGTGGCTTGGCAAGAACGGGTATGATCATGTGGATTTTGTGGACTGCCAGCCCAAGTAAAACCAATATTAAACGTGCTTGAATCAAATGTTGGCCGCCATTTTTCGACTTTTTCAGCTAATGGAAATAAATAAGGTATTTGGTTTGGTATTGTATTCAACGAAGTCTGAAATATAACGGGCAAACTCATCAGTGATATATACACATCATAGACAATATTTGGTTCTTCTGCCGTACTTATCAGCAAAATATCTACGCTTGGATAGTTTTTTAGCACAGAAATTAATGCAGGTTGACATTCAAAAACAACTGTGCCACCTTGAATAAGTAGTAAATAACGAATGAATTGTAAGGTGTCCCCCAAGCCTTGCTCACTATAAACAAACAAGGTACGCCCATTTAACGGCGAACCATCCCAACGTGGTTTCTTAAGTGTACGTTTAAAAAAGTCTTGTTTAAGTAAACGTCTTTCATAATTAGGCCAACCTTCAATATAGTTACCCATGAGCAATTGCAGTAACCCTAAAGAAAAAGCAGCATCTGCTGAGGCTGGTGAAAGTTCAAGGGCGGCTTGAAAACAAGTTAGTGCTTGTAAGTGATCACCTAAACGTTGAAATGCAATACCCATATTAATGTGGATTTTAACCTGAGGTACAACCGTTAATGCTTTTTGATAATGGGTGATAGCTATTTCAGGCTGATTCAATTTTTCTAGCACAGAGGCTAAATTAAAATGGATCTCACTATTTTGTGCATCAAGTTGTAATGCTTTTTGATAGTAGTTGATTGCTAATTTTAATTTTTTTTGCTTGTATAAAGCAGTTCCCCAAGCAAGGTAACTTTCCGCTGTCGGTTGAATTTGAATACTTTTTTTAAAACATTGAATGGCTTTGTCATAATGCGTTTGGGCTGCAAACGCAATCCCAAGGTTAATTAAGTAGTGCCAAGTTTTGGGAGAAAGTTTTACCGCACGTTGCAGGTACTGCACTGCTTGATAATAATCACCTTGGTTAAAAAAGCTTAAACCTAATGTATGTAATTTTTCAGCATCATTAATTGCAAACAGTTGTTCCATAACACTTAATTAACACGTACGACACGAAAACCTAAGGTATCCATACGTGTTTTAGAGCTGTATTTATTGCGTTTTGTTGTGCGTAAGGCATTTTCATAAGAACGATAAGAGCTACTGCGCACCATGCGTTTGGAACAGTCTCCTCCTTCCCAGGCTTGGCCGTATTGAGGTGCATGTTTGTAAGTTGAGCGAAAACAACTGCGCGTCCATTCCATAACATTGCCTATGACATCATGTAACCCTGCTGGATTGGCGGGAAACTTACCCACAGGTGCTGTTCGTTTACCGTCCCATTCACTACCACAACTTGAACAGTTCGCATAATTTTTCTTTAATTTATAGCCCCACCAATAGGTTTGAGATAATCCTGCACTGGCTGCATATTCCCATTCTCTTTCACTGGGCAAACGATATTGATTACCCGTTTGTTCTGTTAACCATTTTGTATAGGCTACGGCTTCATCCCAACTTACATTAATGACAGGGCGATTACCACGTCCCCAGCCTCTATCTTTGGGCAATTTTTGATTCATTGCCTTTGCAAAACGGTCATATTCGTCAAAAGTAACTTCAAATTTGCCAATAGAAAAGCCTTGTAAAGAAACCCGATGCTGTGGTCGTTCATCTTGATAGGGAGATGTATTTTTACTTCCCATTAAAAATACGCCATCAGGTAACTTAACCATGATAGGACCAGCGCCTCCACTGGATAATTTATCTCTAAAAATACTTTGTGGTTTAACAACAATTTGTTCAATTTTTTCCTGCTTACTTTTATTTTGAAGAGGAGTTTTTTCTTCAGTTTGTACCTGTTGTACTTCATTAGTTCTAACTGTGTTTGAATTGGATTTATTGCCTAAGCTTATAATACCAGTACTAAGCAAGGCAAATCCCACACCTATAAAAATGATAATACTGATGACTATTCCTAAAATAAGGCCTTTACTCCCCTTATTTCTACTTCCCACAAATTGATCTTTTTCTAAAGACTGTTGACGCTCCATCATTTTACGCGCAGCATCCCGTTGTACACGTAACAATTCCGCATCTTTTTCTGCTTTATCCCGAATAGAGCCAAGCTCTTGCCGCATGCGATTATGATCACTTTCCTTCTTTTCAATCAGATTGGTGAGTTCTTGCTGAAGTTTTTCGTCGCGAGAACGTCTTTCCTTATTTTGTTTTGCCTCACTTTTTAAACGTGCTAATTCTCCTTTGGCGCGGTTAAGTTGATCAATTTGATCTCGGGTTTTCTTTTGAGCTGTTTCAATACGAGCAATACGCGCTTCTAAAGCTGTTTTATCGGCTTCAGTTTGTCTAATATTCTCTTCGACTGTGGCTAAAGCACTATTACTACCACCAAGTACACCTGTTTTTTTAGCTGCATCGCGCTCTTTATCCTTTGCTTGCAGTTTAGTAATATCTGCCTGCAACAGACTAATTTGCGCAACAAGCTTTTGTGCTTCCGAAGCTTTACGCGAGGCAACAGCCATATCTCCGCTTTTAGCTTCTGCTTGGAGCTTATTATATTGCTTTATCAGCTTTTGAGCTTCTGCTCTTTTTGCTTGAGTAAGTAGAGATGTAGACGCAGCCATAGTCTTAAAAGATCATTTGTAGATTAATTGAGTGCCTTTTAATACGTTAGTCAGACGCAACCAAGGTAACATGAATAAGTGTTGGTCACAAAGTTGTGTTGTATGATGATTTGACTAAAACTGACTTCACATCATAGCAAAACACATTAGCTAGATAATTTTTCTCAACATAATAAATTAAGGAATAGGAATTAAATAACTTCCATAAGCTTTCAATCAGACCTGGCAGGTTTTAAAAAACTGCCAGGTCTTGTTTCTGATTTTATTTAGTTCCCATTCCTAAGCCAGCGTGCCCCCGACTGTCAAACCATTAATTTTTAGTGTCGGTTGACCAACGCCAACAGGTATATGCTGACCTTCTTTGCCACAAGTGCCAATACCACTATCTAATGCGAGATCGTTGCCAACTTGTTCAATTTGCATTAAAATTTGCGGGCCATTACCGATTAATGTTGCGCCTTTGATGGGACGAGTGACTTTTCCTTGTTCGATTAAATAAGCTTCATTGGCAGAAAAAACAAATTTACCTGACGTAATATCAACTTGTCCGCCACTAAAACTGACAGCATAAATACCTTTATCAACAGATGCAATGATCTCTTGAGGATCACAGTCACCATTACGCATATAAGTATTGGTCATGCGTGGCAAAGGTAAATGCGCATAGGATTGTCGACGACCATTGCCAGTGCAAGCCATGCCCATTAAACGTGCATTTAACTTATCTTGCATATAGCCTATTAGTATACCATTTTCAACCAAAGGCGTACATTGCGTGGGTGTACCTTCGTCATCTACTGTAAGGGAACCTCTGCGATTGACTAAAGTGCCATCATCAACAATATTACACACTGAAGAGGCTACTTTTTGACCTACTTTATCTGAAAATGCGGAACTGCCTTTACGATTAAAGTCACCCTCTAGGCCATGCCCAACAGCCTCATGTAATAAAACCCCTGGCCATCCTGCCCCGAGTACCACTGTCATATTTCCGGCTGGGGCTGCTTGGGCTTCTAAATTTTGTAGCGCTTGGTCAACGGCTTTTTTAACATAATTTTCTGCACGTTGCTGTTCAAAAAAATAGTCATAAGCATAACGGCCACCGCCACCAAACCTGCCTTGTTCTCGCTTTTTACCCTGCTGTGCAATAATATTAACATTCAAATGAACTAAAGGACGAATGTCTGCCGCTAAAATACCTTCTGTGGTGGTAATTAGAACAAGTTTATAAGCTGCACTTAAATTGACCATCACGTCTTTTACGCGAGGATCGTAGTTACGTGCCGTTTGATCCAACTGTGTCAGTAATGTTATTTTTTCTTGAGTTGTAATGCTGTTAAAAGGGTTATTTGTTGTGTACAAAGGGGTTAATTGTCTATTTTGCCAAGCGGGTATGCTGGCTGATTGTCCCTGGCGAACAATGTTTTTAGCCGTGGTTACCGCCAGTTTTAATGCGGGTAAAGAAATTTCATCACTGTAAGCAAACCCTGTTTTCTCGTCTTTAATAACGCGAATACCCACACCTTGTTGAGCGCTGTATTGACCATCTTTAACTTGGCCTTCTTCTAAATGCCAAGATTCAGACTCACCAAGCTGAAAATAAAGATCACCATAATCTAAACGATGTGTCATTAAATTATTTAATATGCCTTGTAAATCATGATGCGCTAATCCAACTGGTGTTAATAGCTGTTGAGTCACATCGTCAATTAAGTTTATGGTGCTTGGCATTGAATTTTTCTGTGATGAATTGTAGGAAATTTACGCCTTAATTCACATTGTTGGTCTAAGTCTAAATCTGCACATATCACGCCACTGCCGTGTGCTAACCCTGTTAGAGTTGTACCCCAACCATCAATAATCATACTATGGCCGTAGGTTTCGCGCCCATTAACGTGGTAACCACCTTGGTTTGACGTTACAAGATAGCAAGTATTTTCAATGGCTCTAGCTCGTAATAAACATTCCCAGTGTGCTTTGCCTGTCGTCGCCGTAAAGGCTGCGGGCAAGCAAATAAGATCAGCGCCCTGATCAATCATGCATCTAAATAGTTCAGGAAACCTAAGGTCATAGCAAATAGCTAATCCTAATTTACCAAAAGGGGTATCTGCAACCACAATTTGTTGCCCTGGCTCAATATAATCAGATTCCTGGTAACATTCATTTATTCCTGCAACCACATCAAATAGGTGCATTTTATCATAACGAGCAACGCACTGTCCTTGATCGTTGAACAAAAGACAAGCGGATCGCACTTTCTGAGAGTCATTAGCTGCAAGGGGAATTGTTCCCCCTAACAGCCAAATATGATGTCGACTTGCTTGTTGTTCAAGGAATTTTTGCAAGGGGCCTTTTCCATAAGGTTCACAAATATCCAAAGTTTCTTGGCTATGTTTTGCCATGAGTGCAAAATTTTCAGGTAAAATGATAAGTTTAGCGCCCATGTTGGCCGCTTCAGTGATAAACTTTGAAGTTTCATGAAGGTTGGCATTGACATTAGTGCCTGATGCCATTTGTATTGCAGCAACTCGATACATAAATTTTTTGAATAGTCGAATCTTTAGTTTAACGTAACATATTTTACATAGTAGCAGATAATGTATTCAATTGTGAGAAAAAGTAATGGCCAAGATTTGTCATTATTTTTTTGCTTTAGGCATAAGTAATACACCCGTAGAACATGAATTTTGAAGAATGGAATTGAGCAGAATTAGAATCATTTAGGCTGGCTTAAATATTTTTCCTGGATTCATTATATTTTCGGGGTCTAAAGCTGATTTAACAGTTTGCATAAGTTGATATTCAACCTCAGATTTATAATGAGCCAGTGCTGTATTTTTCAACTGTCCTATGCCATGTTCTGCACTAAAACTACCGCTTAAACGCATAGCAATATCGTGAATAGCATTATTTATTGTTTGTGTCTGGGCTAAAAATAGGTCGCTTTGCATATCAACCGGTTGCATGAGATTAAAATGAATATTACCATCGCCAATATGGCCAAATGGAGAAACATTAACGTTTGGAATTAATTGCTCGGCGGCAACAGTGGCTTCGTTCATAAATTGTGCAATATTAGAAATAGGCACAGAAATATCATGTTTGATACAGCGACCTGCTAATTTTTGAGCTTCAGGAATACGTTCTCTGAGTTGCCAAAGTTGATCGGTTTGTTGAATGCTAGTAGCAATCACCGCATTTAAAATTTCCTCAGCTTCAAATGCTTGCGTTAAAACTTTCTCCATTAATGTTTGCAAATCAACCGTGGGTCGACTGGTTTCCAGAGAAAATAGCACATAATGCGAATAAGCTTCCTCGTCAAAAGGTATTGTTATATGAGGAAAATGTTTCACAACGAGTTCAAGACAATGATGATTAATATATTCAAAACTGCTAACTTCATCACCACTGATTTTACGTAAACGAGTCAACAACTGGACAGCCAATTCAATCGTTTCAATTGCAACCAAAGCTGTTGTGGTTTCGCAGGGTTTAGGGAATAATTTTAAAGTAACCGCAGTAATGATACCTAAAGTACCTTCGGCACCAATAAATAAGTGCTTTAAATCATAACCAGAATTATCTTTACGAAGTTTGCGTAAACCTTGCCAAATCTGTCCATTAGGTAAAATAACTTCAAGTCCTAAGATTAATTCTCGTGCATTGCCATAACGCAACACCGCCATGCCACCAGCATTGGTTGACAATACGCCACCCATTTGACAACTACCTTCAGCCCCCAAGCTCAATGGAAACAGTCTATCAATTTTCGCAGCCTGTTGTTGGACATCGGCTAAAATACACCCTGCTTCAACAATCATTGTGTAATTTAGCGCATCAACTTCTCGAATCTGGTTTAATTTAGCCAAACAAACGAGAATTTCTTGCTCAGTTTGAGGGGTTGCCCCACCTGCATAACCAGTATTTCCGCCTTGTGGCACAATTTTGATATTTTCACGATGACAAAGCGTAACAATTTGAGCAACCTGCGCAGTCGTGTTGGGAAAAACTATTAATGCAGTTTGGCCATGAAACAACCCACGTTCATCCACTAAAAAAGCAGCTTTTTCTGTTTCAGTTTCTAACCAATTTTTTTCACCAACAATAGTTTTTAGTTGACCAATAATAGTTTGAGGAGTTGTGTGTACCATAGAAGTCTTAATTTGCATAACTGGTTTTATTACATTCATTCTTAAGATTTTAATCCAACTACCAATGAACTTATGTCAGTAAATACTACTTCTGATTTAAGAAAAATACCATTATTTTGTTGAACTTTACACTATCCTGCCCAACTTATGAGGTAGATTTGACAATGTTATATTTTAAATCTAAAATTAATATAACAATGTTATTAATATTAATTAAAAGGAAATTAAAACATGCAGGATGGTATCCATAAAAATGCACCAGTTCCTAAAGACTGGAAGGCATTAGTTAAAGTTTGTGAGTCTAAAGGTTGGAAAGTGAAGGCATTACAAAAATTTATAAGGGTTATTACCCAATATTGGAAAGAAATAGAGCCTGTTATGGAACAAGTTAAGATTTTACTTTCAAATCCACAAAAAGACTTATTTATTTATACCAAGATAGATCAAATTGCTTTTCCTCAGATTACTTGCTTACAAAAAAATTTTCAAAGAGCTTTAAAAAGACACCTTGCTCATAATGAAATTCAACCTATACATAAAGCTTGTATTTCAACTATTTGCCAAAGAATCGAAAATAATTTGAAAAATATAGATGGGCATTTAGTTTTAAATTTTCCAAAAGATCGGGTAGAAATGAACAATAGGCTAAATCAAGTTGTGAAATCCATAAATTTGGAGCAATTTGTAAATGAACGGATAGAGGGTAAAAAACCAAAATCATCCACTCGACCACAACCAATCAAATCAAATGATGCAATTACTAACTTATGTTGAATAAAATGCGTGTTAATGTCATAACAAAATCACAAGTTAGAAAAAGTACATCCAAAAATGAAACTATCTGTGTCATTGATGAAGATGTGAAAATAGATTACGAAGAATTACAACAAAAATGTGGTAAAGAGTTATCACCTGTTGATATTGACCTTTTTCTTGTTTTAGGTGTAGTCGCATTTGCAGACAGAAAGTTTAATAGAAAAGCAAAAAGGGAATTTGTTTTACAAATACCTGTCTATTGCTCTGAACAATGGGTTAAAAGTCAGGATAGCTTAGAAGATTACTTAGACTCTCTGACAGGAGATTATTGGAAACTTGTATTTATTCAACGTGAAGATGATGTTAAACAATCCTTTCAAAATACTTTTTTGAAGGATATAGAAGGGCAAACCGTTGTTATCCCTTATAGTGGAGGGATGGGTTCATACGCAGCGTTAAATCTGATACAGCATGACAATAGTGTAAAACCATTTTTAGTAGCAATAGAATTCAAAAAAACGCTTAAAACCAAGAAGTTAGTATTTGATACTAGTCACTCTTTGGACAAATCAGACAATCGAGCCTGTGTGTACATTTGTTTTTCAAAGCCAAGTTATCCTAACTCACTTGTCCAAAGTCGTACTTTTGTATTTTTTAGTATTGCTGCAATAGCCGCTAAGTTACTAGGAAGTAAACGGGTATTAATTCCAGAAAGCGGTCAGGGGGCACTGGGGGCAGCGTTAATGACGTTAGGTAATGAACACGATTTTGAACCTACTGTTCCTACACTGACATCAAAATTGAAAAAGTTTTTGAGCACATTATGGAGTAATAATGCTGTAAATTTTGAGCACCCATACTTATGGAATACAAAAGCTGAAATGCTGCACAAATTTGAAAAAGCTAACAGAGTAGATGATTTATTAAAGACTTGTTCCTGTGCCCGTAATATAGGTCGAAATAAAGGATTGAAAAATGCACCAAAACACTGTGGCGTTTGCAGTAATTGTTTACTAAGACGCCTTGCCCTAGTAGGTGCTGGTCTAGAGAACTACCATAGTAAAGAAAAGTACGTTTGGGAAAGTTTGGATGCTGAAGAACTGAAGTTTGCTACTAATTTTAATATAAAGACAACTAAAAATGATTATGATATAGCCAGTAGGGCAGTGCTCAATCACCAACAATTAGCAAGCATAACAATATACTCTGAGAACTTCAAAGATTTGGCGTTTCGATTATCAATAAGTTTAAGAAAACCAGAAAACTTTGTGACCGATCAACTAGAAAATTTGCTTGATCGTCATCAGCAAGAGTGGTATACGTTTTTGAGTTCATTCTCTCCTCACTCTTGGATCAGAAAAATAGCAAAGGATAGCTAATGTTACATTTTAACCAACTCAATCCTATTGAACTAGGAAAACGACTGCAGGTTGCCAGAAATAATGCTGGGATTACGCAAGAAACTGCAGCCCAAGCAATTCGCTTGAAACGTCCTAGTTTAGTTGCTATTGAACAGGGTAAGCGTCGAGTTAAACCTGAAGAGTTAACTGAGTTGGCAAGCTTATATCAAATGAGTTGTAGTAGCTTATTACGAAAAGATGCGGTTTCTGTAGATGTCAAACCTCAGTTTCGCCTTACTCCCACCCATACGAAGAAAAAGGATGAACAAAAAGCGGTTCGCGCCTTACAAAAACTGATTTCCTCTTATGTTGAATTGGAACAAAAACTTCATAAGCCTTTACACTTTAACTATCCACCTGAATACCCGTTGACCAAGGGGCATATTGCTGAACAGGCTGAAGATTTAGCGTTGCAAGTGCGTCATAGTCTTGGACTAGGATTGTCTCCTATCTCTAATATATTAACGTTGATACAAAATGAGTTACAGATTCGTTTATTTGTGCATCCCTTGCCTTCTAAAATTTCTGGCATTTTTGCTTATCATGCTGAGGTAGGGGCTTGTATCATAGTGAATGACAAACATCCTGAAACTCGTCAAGCCATGAGTGCAGCACATGAATTAGCCCATTTCTACACGAGAAGACATTTTTCAGAAATTTCTTGGGCAGATAATGAACAAAATGATGAAGAACATGCATTGCATGAGCGCTTTGCAAACTTATTTGCTATGTCATTTCTGATGCCAGCTTCTGCCATACGGCGTTATTACCAAAATATTATAAAAGAACATGGTCAATTCACTGCAAGTGATCTGCTATTTCTTAAAAGTCATTTTTATGTGTCATTAGAAGCTATTGCCCGTAGACTTGAATACCTTGGGCTTTTACCTAAGGGGACGTTTGAGATATTAAAACAACGCGGTATTTATCAACTTTCCAAAGAGATGATGGTAGAAAGTTCATCCAATTATCATACGTTGGAAATACCACGTTATATTTTACTTGCGGTAACAGCACATCAACAAGAATTGTTTAGCGAGGGACAATTAGCCGATATGTTTGATTTGGATCGTATTGAAGTGCGTAAAAAAATTGATGAATTAAGCTATTTATTTGACGAAATTCAGGATGCTTTACATGCAGCTTGAAGGACAACAATTAGTTGTTGATATGAGTGTTTTAATTAACCTGATTGCAAGTGACAATATAGTGCAGTTATTGGCTGAACTTAATACAGAAATGTTACTTCCTAAACAAGTGTACCAAGAATTAAAAAAGCATCCCAAAGATGGCAGTGACTGCAAACCGTTGATTAATTCTTTAATAAGTGAAAATTTACTGAAACCGCTCGACATGACACCTAACATTCTTGAACTTTATTTAGATTTAACAACTGAACTGGATGATGGTGAAGCGGCTGTCATAGCGCATACGCTAACTCAAACAGGTTGTACAGCAGTCATAGATGAGAAAAAAGCGCGGAGAATTGGCCTGGAAAGATTTAATTTGTCTCCAATTCTTTCAACAGTTGACTTATTGCAAGCTTATTTCTCAATCACTCAGTGTGATCAAAAAGCTTTTCAAGAATTACTTTTTAATACGCTAAAAATAGGTAGAATGCGGGTTTCAAAACAAGAAGATATAATCTGGGTAACAGACATTTTGGGGCCAGAGCTGATCCGACAATGCCCTTCTTTGAGAAGAAGAAAATGACTATTTCAATGTTTTGGCATGAAATAAATACTGGCTCAAGTGAGTAAAATGTGTTACCAAATGCACACGTTCTCTGCATATCATGTTGACCTCCTTTTATTTTCCACAATTTGCATGGATTAGCACATTTAATCCTCACTCAATCCTTCCAACTCATATCTGTACATATTCTACGAGTAACTGTAATTGCTTTACATCTCGAAAAATATTGATGTCCAATTTGTAAACCAGTTGAATTTGTGCTAATTCTGTTTCTAAAATTTCTTCTGGTGCAAAAAACATAATCGCATCGATGATTGTATAGCTATCAAGGGGAGATACTTTTAACTTTAAATGTTTGTTTTTTAAAACACGTTGTTCTTTAACTAAAAAATTTCCTTCAAAAATAGGTTCCGGAAAACCCTGGCCAAATGGTGAAATTGTGCGCAATTGTTCTGCCAATGTTAAGTTAAAATCTTTTGCTGATAAGCTACCATCCGTGAAAATAATGCCTTGTAAGTCTTCTTCTGATAAATGTTTACTTACTTCTTGATCAAATAAATCTTGAAAATCAGCAAACTGTTTGCCTTCAATAGTTAAACCGGCTGCCATCGCATGACCACCAAATTTATAAATCATATCAGGGTGTTGCGTGGCTATTCTGTCAATCACATCGCGAATGTGAACGCCTTTTACTGAACGGGCAGACCCTTTTAATTGCCCATTTTCGGCTTGAGTAAATACAATCACTGGACGATTAAACTGGTCTTTAACACGAGAAGCTAGGATGCCAATCACGCCTTGATGCCAGGATTCATTTAATAAACATAAACCAATGGGCAAATGGCTGCTGGTGGATAGTTGCAGTTTTTCAAGCTCATCAAAGGCTTCTTGCTTCATCTCTGCTTCGACAAACCTTCTTTCTTGATTAAAATCATCGAGAATTTTAGCAAGCTGTAGTGCTTCAGCATCACTATCACTTAATAAACAGGCAATACCATAGGACATATTGTCCATGCGACCAGCGGCATTCAAACGTGGGCCAACCCCAAAAGCCAAGTCGCTGGCAGTGATTAAACTTTGTTCTCGTTTAGAAATTTGGATTAGGGCACGGATGCCAGGACAACATCTATCTTCCCGCATGCGGCGTAAACCTTGTTCGACCAAAATACGATTGTTGTAATCCAAAGGCACAACATCAGCTACTGTCCCTAACGCCACTAAATCTAGTAATTCCCCTAAATTGGGTTCGGGTAAACTTTGTTCAGTAAACCAATTTATTTTTCTAAGATATGTCCGCAAAGCAATCATCACATAAAAAATGACACCTACGCCTGCTAAGTTTTTACTGGGAAACATATCTCCATCCAAATTAGGGTTCACAATGGCATTGGCGGTAGGTAAGGTTTTAGCAGGTGCATGATGGTCGGTAATTAATACTTTAATACCGTGTTGTTTGGCTGCTTCAACCCCTCGAAAGCTGACAATGCCATTGTCTACAGTAATTAATAAATCAGGTTTGAATTTCAAAGCCATTTCAACGATGGTCGGCGTCAGTCCATAGCCATGCTTTTCTCGATTAGGTACCAAATAATCTACTGATTTTGCACCCATTTGTTGCAATGCTTTCATGGCAACAGCACAGCTGGTCGCACCATCGGCATCATAGTCCGCGACAATGAGTATTCGTTCTTGACGACTTAATGTTTCGTACAGTAAATTAGCGGCATTTTCTATGTTATATAAACCTTGTGGCGGATATAAATTTCCAATAGCATAATCTAGTTGGCCAGGCGCTCCTAGGTGACGTGCTGCTAATACTCGTTTAATTACGGGATGTAATGTATTCGGAAGGTAACTATCGTCTAAAATTGGACGTTGTTGGATTAATTTATTCATGTTGGTTGGTGATCAGAATCAAAGTTTTTAGGAATATCGATGACCATGGAGATCACTTGCAGAGTTTTAATACTGTTAATTTTGGAATGCAAACCATTAGACTTAGATAGGTTAGATTTTAAATTGAATCATCTAAAACTAACATTGTAGGCTTTATTTTGCCGCGTGCTGCACGGCAAAATAAAATGTCTGTTTTACGTGTGATGAGTATAATACCTTAACTTAATAGCAGTGAGATGTGTGTAGTCACATCATAAAGATGCACTAGAATTAAAAAATTAAATCAATCCCTTACAATGAAGCTAATCCTTTTTGCACATCTTTTTGAATATCTTCTACATCCTCTAAACCCACCGAAATACGTACCAAGCCGTCTTTGATACCTGCTGCATCTCGTTGTTCAGGTGTCAAGCGTCCATGTGTTGTTGTTGCTGGATGGGTAATTGTGGTTTTGGTATCGCCTAAATTAGCTGTAATTGATAAAAATTCGGTATTGTCAATCACATGCCAAGCAGCTTCTCGACCCCCCTTGACATCAAAGGCTACAATCCCTCCAAATCCTTGTTGCTGTTGTTGGGCAAGCTGGTGTTGAGGATGGGATGTCAAACCTGGGTAATAAACTTTTTCAATCGCATCTTGTTGCGTCAGCCAAGTGGCAAATTGCATGGCATTGTCACAATGAGCTTTCATTCGGATATTTAAAGTTTCCAATCCTTTGATGAAAACCCAGGCGTTGAAAGGGCTCATGGTGGGACCTGCATTACGCAAAATAGCATAAATATCTGTGCCTACAATAGATTTAGGTCCTACAACTGCGCCCCCCATACAGCGACCTTGGCCATCTAGATACTTGGTGGCAGAGTGTACGATCAGGTCAGCACCTAGTTTTAGTGGCTGTTGTAACACTGGCGTACAAAAACAATTGTCAACCACCAGCAAACAATCATTTTCATGGGCTAAATCAGCTAATTGTCGAATATCTGCAATGGTGGTCAATGGGTTTGAAGGCGTTTCTAAAAATAGTAGGCGCGTATTGGATTTTATCGCTGCTTGCCAAGCATTAATGTCAGTTAGCTCAACAAAAGTGGTTTCAACCCCAAATTTACCCAAAATGGTGTTAAATAAGTTCACTGTCGTGCCAAAAATACTTTGAGAAGCTACAATGTGATCGCCAGTTTTGAGTACACCTAAGCAGGTGCTCAAAATAGCAGCCATACCTGAAGAGGTTGCAATACACTGCTCACCTTCTTCCAATGCAGCAAGTCGTTCTTCAAAAGTACGCACTGTGGGATTGGTAAAACGAGAATAAATATTACCCTCTTCTTTATGGGCAAAGCGAGCGGCTGCTTGGGCTGCATCGTCAAACACAAAACTGGAAGTGGGAACAATCAGTTCACTATGTTCCCCTTCATGACTACGTACTTGTCCCGCTCTGATTGCACGGGTTTTTGGTCCATATGTTTGCCAGTCAATCATGCTTAATTCCTATTTGCGTAGGTCACTTAATAATTCATCCTAAATATATTTAAACACCGTTTGTATCTTGCAACACTGACACAGTTTGGTATTATGACAAACCCACTAAATTCTGTCATTATTTTATATGCAAGTCATTAACAAATTTGGCAAATGTGCACTTTACTTGCATAGCATTCAATATGGCATCACTCAAAACAAGTTTATCCAGGTAAATTTGGTTAATGACACATACTTTTAAACATCACTTTAGAAAATTTTCGCTAATTTATCTATTTCTTTTACCTTTCTTTTTTCAATGGATAATCACTGTTAGCCTAATAATTTTGTTAATACCCAGCAATAATAGTTTCCTATTTGATACACTTTATGCCATCAGCTTGACCAGTATGCTTATTGCAACAAGTACTTATTATGGAATTAAAAAACATTTAATACAGCCGTTGCTTACTATAAGTACGGCAATTAAAACAGTTTCCCAAAATCCAGAAGCTCTACCCAAGTTTGATGAATACTGTGATGAAATAAAACAGATTGGCAATAGTTTGCCAATGTTGGCAGAAAAATTTCAATATTTTTTACACCTACTGCGAGAAAATGAAAGTCGTTTAAGTCAATTTTTGGAAGCAGTGCCTGTTGGTGTTATCATTACTGATGATAAGGGAAGACCTTACTATATTAACGAATGTGCGCAAAAGATTTTAGGCAAAGGTATCATGCCTATTCAAGATGCTAAACATTTAATCGAAGTTTATCAAGTTTACTTATCAGAATCAGACCAATTATATCCAGAAGACGAACTCCCTATAATTAAAGCACTAGCTGGTGAAAATTCAACACTTGATAATATGGAAATTCGCCGTAAAGACAAGGTCATTCCTTTGGAAGTATGGGGTTCACCTATCTTTAATGAAAATCATGAAGTTGTTTACGCTATGGCGATTTTTCGAGATATCACCGAACGCAAGAAAGCTGAAGCCAATCACAAAAAATTCACTCAAGAATTATATCAAATTAACTGGGCTTACGGACGTTTTGTCCCCAGAGAGTTTCTAAGTTTGTTGGACAAAAGTAGTGTTGTTGACGTGTATTTAGGTGATCATATCGAAAAAGAAATGACCGTGATGTTTTCTGATATTCGAGGTTTTACTGGTATTTCTGAGAAAATGACACCACAAGATAATTTTGAATTTATTAATGCTTATTTGGGAGAAATGGAGCCAGTAATTTCAGAATATCATGGTTTAATTGACAAATATATTGGTGATGCCATTATGGCTTTATTTCCTACCAATGCGGATGATGCGTTGCATGGTTCAATCGCTATGTTGCGCAAATTGGAAAAGCATAATGAAGTTTTGGTGACAGTGGGGTTTGAGCCAATTCAAATTGGCATCGGCTTGAATACTGGGCCATTGATGTTAGGCACTGTGGGTGGTAAAAATCGTATGGACGGTACCGTGATTTCAGATGCCGTTAATTTAGCAGCACGAGTGGAAGGGCTAACAAAAGTTTACGGTACAGCATTATTAATTACTGAACAGACCTATGATAAATTAGTCGATCCTGAAAAGTATAAAATCAGAGTGATTGACAGTGTGCGTGTGAAAGGCAAAACTGAGCCTGTGACTGTCTATGAAGTGTTTGATGCTGATACAACTGAAATGGTAGAACTCAAACTGCGCACACGGCAAGATTTTGAATATGGTTTTGCCTATTATCATCATGATCATTTTAATACTGCCAGAAAATTGTTTGAAAAGGTCCTATCCATAAATGAGCACGATGAAGTGGCCAGAATTTATTTAAAACGTTGTCAAAATGCTAAATAAATACTCAAAATATATCAAATTTCAATTTAGCAGGTACATGCTTAAATCTGCTTGATAAGATAAATCTTGAACTCTTTGAATGTTGATTTAATTAGTTGTAAATCTAGGAGAAAATAAATGTTAACAGCCATAAAATCTGTAGTTTTTTCATTATTTATATGCTTTTTGTTTGGGTGTAGTACTAAGCAAGCCTATTACAGCTTACAACAGGATATGAGACATGAATGTCAAAAAATCATGGATAATCACAAATATAAAACCTGTATGGAAGAAGCTAATGTGAGATATGAGGAATATGAAAAAGCTCGTAAAGATTTATAATTATTCTAAAAATGACTAAATTTCATTTCTATCTTAATTATTTTTACCTCTAAAGTTTGTAAGGTTGAATACCATCAAAGATTCTTTGAGTAACACAGGATAAAACCACATGAAAAATTATTTTTTACTTTTGTCCAGCATGTTTTTTTATGTCATACAAGCAGAGTTTTTTGTTCAGATTCTATATGCAAAGATACCACTGTTATAGAAGCAAACACAGTAAAAGAACATGATGATTTTATATTTTACAACAGGAACGTAGTAGTAAGTAATGGAGGGATTACCATTAAAGGTTCTAACTTTTCTAAAAAAATTACACATGGTAATAATGTAGGACCGTTATACATGGATCAAATAACATTTTCCATAATCAAAAAGGACAGTATTATTCATGGTTCTGCGAGTAAAATTATATTTTATATAGAGCGTTGTACACTAGACCTTTTTAGCGATATAGTAATAAATATTAATGGTTTTATTGAAAAGAATAACACCTCTATAAGATATATTCTGGATAGTAATGAAATATCCCCTCTTTTACTCCATGTAGATCAGAGTGTCAAAATACATTAACTCGTATTGGAATACGATTTACATGAACTTTAAACGTTGGGGAGAAAGCGGAATATGGCATAAGGTACTAACGTATTGACAGCAAAAGCCTATAGCAGAGAGTAGGAGCGTTAAAGCTCATGTATCAGTAGTTGATCAGAAGGCGCTCAGGGTATAGGAAAGAGTAAAGGGGGGCAGTCGCAGTAAAATTCACATGATTGCAGTTCGAAGAGTAGCCACTAGATTCAATAAACTACTACGCAGATTCCCTTTTCTTAACTCCTCCCATCATTTGATTATTAAAAATTTATGTCTATACTACCTAGTAATTTGAGTATAGTTACCGCTAACCTTAAGTATTTGAATTACCCTTCTCTCCACAATTCCCATACACGATTTCCCCATCAGTTTATCCAATCGTTTATAATAGTTATAAATCCCACCGAATAGTATTCAGGAGACTATGATGATTAATCAATGGGGAAATAAGTTTTTTATTTTCATCACTTTACTTATCTGGACAATCAATGCACACAGTTTGACTTTTATCGAATCCAAAATTGATGGGGTCGATAATGTGGATGGTTTGCAGGGAGCAAGTTCTGTTGCGATTGCACCCGATGGTAAACAGGTTTATGCGACAGGTTTTTTTGATAATGCTGTGTCCGTCTTTGACCGAGAAACGGGTACGGGCAAGCTCACTTTTATTGAGGTAATTACAAATGCCGATATTGGCGGAGATGGTTTATCTCAGGCTAATAAAGTTATTGTCAGTGCTGATAATAAACATGTGTATGCAGTCAGTGCTTCAGATAATACCCTGGTGTTATTTAATCGTGATTTATCGACTGGAAAACTAACTGTGACCAGTTTGCTAAAAGACGAAGTACATGGCGGTAGTGGTTTGGGGGGAGCAAGCGATATTGCTATCAGCCCAGATAGAACTCGTGTGTATGTTACTGGTGCTTTGGATAACGCAGTCAGTGTGTTTGCTAGAGACATGAATGCGGGTACACTTAGCTTTTTGGGACTGCAAATTGATGGACAAAATCAAGTAACAGGCTTGAAAGGCGCAACTGGGGTGACGGTTAGTCAAGGTGGTGCTTTTATTTATGTGGCCAGCACCAGTGATAATGCTATTGCCGTGTTTACCCGTAATCCTGCCAGTGGAGAGCTAGGTTATGTGGCCACTTATCGTAATAATGAAACAATTACGGGTTTAAATGGTGCTTATGATTTAATTGTCACGCCTGACAATAAACAACTTTACGTGGTAAGCAACGCAGATAATAGTCTGGTGGTGTTTAACCGTGATTTAGGTGCGGGTACTCTCAGTTTTGTCAAAACACACAAAGATGGCGTGGATGGTGTAGATGGATTGGCAGGTGTACGGGCGATTACCATGAATTCTACGGGAACAGAAGTATATACTGCCAGCGTCAGTGACAGTGCCATTACCGTTTTTAGTCGCGATACGACCACGGGTGAACTGACATTTAATCAATTATTGCAAAATAATACCAATGGTGGTCAAAGCCTGGAAAGTGTGAATGATATTGCGGCTAGTGCAGATAATCAACATGTGTATGCGGTGGCGCTGAGTAGTAATGCTTTGAATTTGTTTAGTGCCAGTTCGGCCGATATGGCTTTGTCCATGAGCGAAGTGGCGATTGCCGAAATTAACAGTAATTTAACCTACACACTGACAGTGATAAATAACGGTAAAAGTAACGTAAATACGGTGACTGTCACGGATTCACTCCCTCCTGAATTAACGTTTACCCAGGCTACTGCAAGTCAGGGGAGCTGTGAGCATAATGCCACGGATAAAACGGTAACCTGTCAATTAGGGGCTTTAGCCAATGGTGCAACGGCCAGCATTTCAATTACCGCTGTCACGCCCACAACGGTACCTGCTAATAAATTAACCAATACCGCCACCGTGAGCAGCGATCAACCTGATGGTAATTTAACGAATAATACCGTTAATGTGTTGACTGAATTGAAAGAAGTTGTTGCGAAAGCAGATTTAGTGGTGGCGATTGCACCTATTGCCAATCCTTTGAATATTAACAGTAAATTAAATTATAGTGTCACAGTTTCAAATCAAGGCCCAGACACGGCCACCAATATAAAACTCACCACACCTTTACCAAACGGTGTTGCTTTTAGTAGCGTACCCGCAGGATGTGCCCACGAAAATCAAATCATTACCTGTACGATAGAAAGTTTGGCCAAAGATGCTAGTGCCAAATTTGACAGTCAGGTAATTACTCCTGCGGCTGCAGCGGCTGCAATTACTTTTACGACCAGTGCTGCAGCAACGGAATTAGATGTTGCACCTGATAATAATACCTTAAGCGTGACCAGCAGTGTTAATGCCATTGAAATTGATTTAGCCATTACTGAAGTCGTTGCCACGCCAACCTCTGTCAATGTCGGCGATGAAATTACCTTTGCGGTAGGCGTACAAAATAATTTGCCTGCAACAGTTACCGGCGTATTGTTGCAAAGCCAGTTGCCACCAGAAGTTAAGTATGTAAATGAAGGCTGTAGCATTGATTTGAACAATCAGTTGACTTGCGATTTGGGCATGTTAGATGCGGTCGGCAATGCCGGTACCACCGTTGAATTAAAAGTCCAGGCCATGGAAGCAGGTCAAACGGGGCCAACGATTCAAAACATTCCCGTAATATTTACCGCTACGGGTAACGGCACTGATACGGTCAATAATCACATTGGTTCAACTTCGGTCATTATTACCGGTGAAGTGGCAGATTTCAGCATTAGTATTACCGATAATGGTAATCCAAAATCAGTGAACACGCCAATTGTGTATACCGTTAATATTATGAATAATGGCCCGGCCGCTGCACCAGTGATTATGGAATATGAAATTACAGGCAGTAGCGTGATTATGAATGCCAGTAATTGCGGGCCAGGCAAAACATTCAGTTGTGAACTGCCTTTGCTGGGGCCTGGAGAAACAAGCAATCAAACCATTGAAGTCACGCCTAACGAGCTGGGCACAGTGGTACTGAGTGCTACAGCTAAATTAACGGGTAGCTTTTTTGATCCAACTACGCCTAATAATGCAAAACGGGAAGTTTCTGTATCCAATGCGGTATCCAATTTAGGATTGACCTTGGAATCGACGCCCACAACAGCTTTTTTAGGCAAAAACTTCAGTTACACTGCCACAATCACCAATGAAGGCCCTAACGATGCGACAGGTGTGTTATTAACGCAAACCTTACCACAAGATGTAGAATTTGTGGAAGCGCAAGGTAGCCAAGGCTCACCCTGTGTCCATTCCACACCAACGGAAGAAGCCCCCTCCCCTACGCCCACCACAGTCTCTTGTGAAGTAGGTACAGTTAATAATAGTGAACAAGCCACGGTCGTCATTAATCTTAAACCCACCAAAGTGGGCACATTGCAAACCAGCGCAGAAGTCAAAAGTCTGATTTTTGATGATGTGCAAGCTAATAATATTGCGGAACTCACCATCAACGTGAGTCAATCCAGTGCTGATCTGAGTTTGAATGTAATCGCCACGCCCAATCCTATGTTAGTGGATAACCGTTTAAGTTACACAATGAACTTGCGAAATTATGGGCCTGACCTGGCCACGGGAATTCAACTCAACAGCAGCTTGCCTAAAGGCGTGATGTTTATGGAAGCTAACCTAACGCCCAGCGAATTAGGTAGTTGCAGCTTTAATGCAGAAAGTGCAGTATTTAGCTGTGGAATTGAAACGCTGAATAAACGCATCATCAATGCAGAAACCCAAGCGGATTCTGGGGAAGAAGTAAATATCACTTTGACAGTGATTCCGCAAGCTATTGGCAAAGTCGAACAAACGTTTACGGTACAAAGTAAAGAATTTGATGCCAACGAAAAAAATAATCAAGTTGCCACTACCGTGCAAGTCAGTAATCCAGCGGCCCTGTTTTTTGTAGAAGCTAAAAAACTGGGTGATGAAGGCATTCAAGGCATGCAAGGGATTAATGATTTAATTATCTCCCCTGATGGGCGTCATGTTTATACTGTGGGTTTTCAGGATAATTCTCTGACAACCTTCCGCCGCGATCCAAAAACAGGTCAACTGACCTTTGTGAAAACTCTCTTTAACGGGGTGGAAGGGGTCGATGGTTTGAAAGCCGCCAGTAGTGTGACGATTACGCCCGATGGTTCCCATGTTTACGCCATTGGTTTTGAAGATAATGCCATTGCTGTCTTCAACCGTGACCCAACCAGTGGTGTGTTAACCTTTGTCGAAACGCATAAAAATGGGTTGAATGGTATCACCGGTTTATCCGGTGCTTATGGCGTAGCTGCGACCAATAATCATATTTATGTGGCCAGTGCCTACGATGACGCAGTGGCGGTATTCACGCGCGAATTAAGTACTGGCAAGCTGACTTTTGTGAGTAAACATAGCGCAGCGGATGGCATACAAGGTTTATCTGGTGCCAGTGCTGTAACGGTGACGCCGGACGGATTGCACGTCATTGTAGCTTCCCCTAAAGGTGATAGTTTGGCTGTGTTTAATCGCGATTTTACCACGGGTCAATTGGCCTTTATTCAAACTCTAACCAATGATACTGCTTTGGGGATTCAAGGTCTGGACAGTGTGGATGATGTGGTCGTCAGTGGCGATGGGCGACATGTATATGCTGTGGCGGCAGGAACGGATAACGCCATTACTATCTTTAGCCGCAATCCAGCCAATGGTTTACTCACTTTTGTACAAATATTACGTGATGGTTTGGATTCGGTAGATGGCTTAAATGGCGCTTATGGTGTGGCGATTAGCCCACTTGGCGATTTTGTTTACGCGGCAGGTATTAATGACAATGCGGTGGCCATTTTTACGCGAGATGTGAATACTGGCAAACTCAACTTTGTTGAAGCCTTGAAAGAAGGTGAAAATGGGATTGATGGGTTGGGTGGTGCTCGAGCAGTGACCGTTGATCCTACTGGTGCTCACATTTACGTAGCAGGCTTTGTGGATAACGCCATTGCTGTGTTGCGCGTTTCTACCGCGGATTTAAACGTTACCATTGAAGATAATGCTGATCCGATTAACGTTGGGGATAATTTGATTTACGCACTGTCTGTAACCAACCAAGGCCCAGATCAAGCCACAGATGTGATGTTGATTAATACGTTGCCTGCGGAAGTGGCCTTTATCTCTTCAACACCTTCCCAAGGCACCTGTGATGTCAAGGATCGTATTATCATTTGTCCATTGGGTGTATTAGAAAATGGAGGGACAGCAACGGTTACGCTGGTGACAACGGCTACGAATATGGGCAATTTGACTAACACGGTGACTGTCACAGCCAATCAGCTTGATTTAAATGCCCCTAATACCGTGGCTGAAACCACAGAAGTTATTGCCATTGCAGATTTAACCGTGGCCATGACAGCGAATCCCAGCCCTGCCATTCTTGGCAATCCTTATGATTACCAGGTGACTGTGACGAATCAAGGCCCTCATGCTGCACCGCAAGTTACCATGCAATTGAATTTACCCACCAGTGTGACCTTCCAACAAGCTATTATTGCTGAACCCCTGGAAGGTGAAACTTGTATTTTTGAACCACCCGTAGTGACTTGTAACCTATTAAATCTTGCAACCCAAACAAGTCGACATTTCACGGCCACAGTTGTACCTTCGCAGGAAGGGGTTTTTGACGCCAAAGCAACCGTTGTCAGTGGTGCAACCGACCCGACTTTGCCAAATGAAAATAGAATTCAAACCACAATTTTGTTAAATGTGATTAATAACCAGCGAGATAACCAAGGGCAAACGCTAAGCAACTACATTATTGAAACGACGGGTTCTGTGATAGGTGGAACGCTGGCAGGTGCCATTATTAATCGTGGTTTTATTGAAAATGTCACCATTGCTGAAGGTGCATTGGTCAGAGGCGAACAATTGGGAGAACTATCGGGCACGATTACTAATAAAGGCACGATTGATACCGCTGAACTTGGCCCGGGCACGGTGATTCAAGGAGGTGTGGTGCGTGGCAAAATTTCAGGTTTTCCAAGTGATCCAGCCCGTATTAATGCGAAGATTGAAGCGGGTACCCAGTTGGACAACGTGATTATTGAAGCTACCAGCGAAGTTGATCCAGGCGTCATCATTGGTGCCAATGTCCGTTTTGCCGCAGATAGAACGATTCCCATGGGCATTGAATTAACCCAGACATTTCCCATTATCGTTGAACCTGCGACCCAGCTCAAAGCCGTGAATTTACGTTACGACGTGCTCGTGGATGGTGGAGATTTATTATCTGAAATCAATGCTTTGCCAGATTTAATGAATAACCAACTGGCTTTTGTTCAATCCCCAGATAATGGGCAATTATTACTGCGCCTGCCTAATGGTGAAGACATCGTGATTTTACCATTAAAAATTTATCAGGCAACTGCGGAGCAAACCGCGGGTATTAGCGTTGATGCCAATGGCAGTGCAGTTTTTGTAACGGCGAGTGGGCGAGTAGTTTATACGCAACCAACCTTGCAAAATCCACAAGTATTTCAAGCTATTTTGCAATCACTGGGATTAAGCAGTTTTACCGCCCAACAAGATGGCAACCTCATTATTCCCATTAATGACAGTTATTACATCGCCTTACGACCTGACAAATCAACCTATGTTTCCGAATACACGGTGCAGCGATTGGTGGATGCGTCTTCGCCATTAATTGCTAATTTAAATACTTACTGGATGACTTATCAAGGGGTTGAAGGCGAACCATTGAGACAACAAATGGTATATGCTGCGCCAGCAAATCAAACAGAGCTTAAAACCATATTGACCGGCATTCCCAGTATCAAATACTTGACCTTTCACGGCAACGGGACAGTATCTGGTAGAGTGGATGCGAGAACGTATACTGCCGTATACGATTATCAAATTTACACGGGTCAAGCAAGCACAGTCACCAATGTAGAAATTGTCGATGATCAAAATGCGGATGGTAAAAGCGATTTGAAAATTACCTATCAAAACGGCGATCAACAATTTTTGTATGTCTTACCTTTACCTAATGTTGCAGAAGATATTCAAAGCATGTCTGACATTCAGCGCCTAGGTTATCAAGTCTCACAAAACCCAGAGGGACACTTGATACTTGAAAGGGATGATGCACGCATGATGTTAGCCATCACTGAATTTGAACAATTGGATGAAGAAACGCCTTCGAGTGTTACTTTTCATACGGATGGTAGTGTGGATTTTGTGACAACACAAGCGCGTGATATCAAGACCCAGCCTTTAGTACAAGATATATTAGCTTTAGAAAATGCACTGCGCTTTTCTGGTATTCAACCCGAAAATATCACCCAAGAGGAAAGTGGTAATTTAACCATCCTCGTTGATGAACAAACTTTATTTATCGCGCGTCCAGCTCTGGAAGCAAGTATTATTTCTGACTCTGAAGCATTAGGCGTGCAGCAACGCACAACGGCATTGGCCAATGTCGTTGAATACCTCTTAGTGTTTGTGGATGAAAAAAGCACTAAACGTCAACAATATCTTTACCCTTCATCCAAAGAACCAGAAACTTTACAACAGTTTTTGCTTGGATTGCCTAATGTTCAAAGTGTTGTCTTACAAAATGATGGACGTTTAATCATTCGCTCCAATACCACCACAATGCAGGGTAAGTTAGCTTACAACTTACAAAACGATGGTATAGCCACAGGAAGTTTGCAGCTATTGCAAGAAGGTCAAGATTATAATGGCGATGGTCGTGAAGATTTCATGATTATGTATGGTAATGGTGATCGACAAATGCTGTATCAGGAGTGATAGCCAGAATCGGGGGGTGGACAGGCAGTAATGCCATCCACCAAATCTGGACAAAATAGTTAAATCCTTGCAATTTTACAGAATGGCGGAAATGCTATTGTTTATCAGCCTTACGAGTTAATAGTGGACAAACAAAAAGACGTTTGCCCACTTACCTGGCTGAATTACGAGTTAAATTCTCTCTTTAACACAATTTTAAACAAAGAGATACTCTCAGGGTCACCATCAAAAAATGCTTCGTAGAATCCTTTTCTTTTAATTCAGGTGGTCCAATAAAATACTCACCATCCTCGTAATCATCTCGCGTCCATGATTGTGGAATATATGAATCCACCACCACAAACAGGTACTTTGGATACAGTATAGGTTCTCCTATTTTGTTTATAACCCTGTAGGATTCATCGTCGATCTCTATAACGTTGTAAACCTTATTGGATTCTAAACTGCTGTAACTGTACTCATCCAAAATGTGATCATGAATGATAGGTTTGGTTTTAACCTTCATGACAAGCTAAAATGGATCATACTCACCTGCTTTTTTGGTTCTAACCTTGCGCCCCTTATTTCCATACCCACCCTACGCTCGCTAATCGTCGTAACTTCCCATACAAAATAAATCTTCATTTAGTGGTTCCGGAGGAAGAGGTTAATTAGTATGCCTCATAAAGTAGTCATACTCATACCCATTAGCTGTCACTATTTCTGCATTTTGTAGGAAATTTAACCTAGTTTGTCCTAATGGCATATTCACGATTTCAGTGCAACTATTTGCCGCTGGAAGAAAGTTTTCTACAATGCTAGAAACCGCACGATCTCCCTCTAAACTAAACATGTAGTAAATACAAGGAAGTTATTTTAATTCTTTGCCCCAAACAAAACAATAATTAAGTACTAAATAAATGGACTCTCGTACATCTGTACCAGTTAATTCTTCGTGCGTTTCAGATAATTTTTCTAACTCAGAAAATATATCTGCACTAAGGAACAAAAGATTCGATGAATTGTCGAAATATGATTTTGTTGGAAAAAAGTTTTTTGTAGCCTAGGTCGTAAAGTTGAGGCATTTTTAGGAAAGTTGTTTGTTTTTTTTGAGGGTTTAAAAAGACAGACCTGTCAGGTTTTTTTACAGCTTAAACGGTTAAGGTACCTAAAATTTTCCAACAAAAAAATTTTGTCAAGTACTATTCTGAATTTTATTTTCAGCACAAGCAAATCAAAAGGAGTGCAAGATTTATCTTGCAAAACAAGTTTTGCACTCCTGTTATTAAAGCAGTGAATTCATGTCTGAGAACATAAATTTGGCAAGTTAAACAAATAAACTGGATAATTCAGTAAAGGATTCAATAACCGCATCTGGCTCGGCAATGCGAATATCTTCTCCATGATTGTAGCCATAAGGCACACAAACAATTTGGAAACCCGCTGCCCGTGCTGCTTGTACATCATTTACAGAATCACCTAGCATTAATGCATCATGTGGGTCAACCTTGAAATGTTCTGCCGCATGAAAAAGGGGCAGGGGGTCTGGCTTTGTCTTAGGCAATTTATCCCCACTTAATACCAATTCAAAGTCGTCATAAATAGACAGTGCTTTCAAAAGAGGAATGGTAAATTGCTCTGCTTTGTTAGTAATGCAAGCCACGATAAAATCTTGAGATTTTAACCAGTCCAAACCTTCTCGTACACCAGGGTATAATTTGCTGTGCTGGCCATTGCATTGGGCATAGGCTTTTTTGAAAATAGGCAAGGCTCGTTCAAATAACGCTTCATCAGGTTCGCCATGCAAGTCGTCTAATAATGCACGTTTGACCAGTCTTTCTATGCCATTACCAACCCAACAACGTACAGCTTCCTCACCCCGTTGTGGCAATTCCAACGTTGCCATCATGGTATCCACAGCGTAAGCTAAGTCAGGTACGCTGTCTATCAGCGTGCCATCTAAATCGATGAGAACTAATTTGGGTAATCTCAATGACATTATTTCACCTGTGCTAATTCGGCCCGCATTTGATCAATCACGGCTTTATAATCAGGTTTGCCAAAAATGGCTGATCCTGCAACAAAGGTATCTGTACCCGCTTCTGCAATTTCCTTGATATTATCCGGCTTGACTCCGCCATCAATTTCCAGACGGATGTCCAGACCACTTTCATCAATTATTTTACGAGCTTCGCGTAGTTTACCCAAAGTAGAGGGAATAAATGATTGTCCACCAAAGCCTGGATTGACAGACATCAATAACACCATATCAACTTTGTCAATCACATATTTCAAATAATCCAACGGTGTCGCTGGATTAAACACCAGGCCAGATTTACACCCACAGTCACGAATCAGTTGCAAAGAACGGTCAACATGTTCACTACCTTCAGGATGGAAAGTAATATAAGTGGCGCCTGCTTTTGCAAAGTCAGGAATAATACGATCAACAGGTTTGACCATCAAATGTACATCAATGGGGGCTGTAATACCATGTTTTCGTAACGCTTCACAAATTAATGGTCCAATGGTTAGATTGGGGACATAGTGATTGTCCATCACATCAAAGTGGACGACATCTGCGCCAGCCGCTAATACGTTGGTCACTTCTTCTCCCAAACGAGCGAAATCAGCAGATAAAATGGAAGGTGCGATGAGGTAATCAGCCATAATTTACTCCTAACTTAATGGTTAATACGGTAAGTTGGTTGCGTATTATACCGTTTTTTTGTATTAATCAATACCTGCACATTTTTGTCTGAATATTTTGGATGGCTGAAACAATTGATATATTTCATGTTAATCTTAATTTCGTGATTTTTAGGACTTACGCAATCCAAGTAAAAAAGTGAGGAAAAGCGACTATATTATGTTGAATGAAACAGCCCCCTCGACAAAAACCATAGCGGTCAAAGC
>JADGDF010000205.1 GCA_016745055.1 Thiotrichaceae bacterium
CTCAGATTGTACTTGTCTTTGGTGGCAAATACTTTTTCGCGAAATTTAAGTGGGTTAGTCATGTATATATTATGACATATTATTACACATCAGCTATACTCTTGCTGTAGGACAAAAAATTCTCTTTAAATATCAGGAAAGTAGAGAACAAGTAATAAAAGAAATTAAAACATGGGAGTATGATGATCTTATTGATGAAACTCTTGATAAAGCAGGAGGAATTTTAGTGGGTTTTCTCAAGTTTATGCTAGTAAATTATGAATTTTTTACAAACCTCCTAAAAAGCATTGAAAATAGTATCGAAGAAGACATTAAGTTTGAATGGAAAAAACTTGATTTCTGGACAGAAAAAAGAAAAATTCTCTTTTTCAATAAAAGCAAACCTGGCTTGGATTCTCCACAACTTAATGTGAACTTTCAAACTTCAGTTAAGGATCAAAATGAACTTGTTACTTTAATGTTAAATTTGGTAAAAGCGATTTATCTTAGTTTTCCTAACTACGACAGATATTTCATAGGTTATGAACACAACCGAAGTCCTAGCAGTTTTATCCGTGTTTGTAAAGAGGATATAGTAAATGCACTCTCTGCTACAAATCATGAGCAGAAACAAAACAGTATTTTGTCAAATGCTATAGTGAAACAACAAGATGGAATGATTTGGGACATAAGAAAAGAAGAAGTAGATGAGAGGGCATATAAATTTCATTCTTTTCCAAAAATTCGTGACACAAACTGGGTAGTACAAAAAATTGAAGATTGTAGTATTGAAAAATACAAACGCTTAAAAGCAAGATTAATTATAGAAGGTAAAGTGTCAAAAAATGAAGTAAAAACAATAGTTGAAAAAGTAATAAAAAAAGTAAAGCCTTTAAACACACCGAAAAATCCGCGTGAAAACGTGCCTTATGGAAATAGAAGTGCTAGTGTTGTCTTGCTAGATGTGTTTTATAAAAGCAATCAACGAGGAACATTTACTTTATTTCCAAACAACAAATACTTTATTTGTATGGCACATTACTATGCAACCCCTCACATTCCAAAAATAGAACATGGCAGTATTCATGAATCAATATGGAATCAGTTGGAAAAAGAGAGTATTAAAAAGATCGCGTTTGCTTGGAACCCCAGCAGCACTGCATAGCCACACCAAAGGGATGCCTTGCTTTTCCTTAAAATCTACCCCGTCAAATTAGTAAATAACTTCCTTACACTTTCAGATGTTATCTTTAGGGAATAGCGAAGTGTAACCAGTAATTAACATTCCTCTACAAATTCATACCATGTACTTACTGATAAAATATATTCATATCACTAGCGTCTCTCTCACCTTACTATTTTTTATTGTGCGAGGCATTTGGATGATGCAATCTTCAACGTGGTTGCATCAACGTTGGATTAAAATATTTCCCCATATTATTGACACTCTCCTACTAACCAGTGGTATTACGCTGGCCATCTTAATTCAACAATACCCTTTTGTAGATACCTGGTTGACAGCAAAATTCTTTGGCTTGATACTTTACATCATACTCGGTAGTATTGCACTTAAGCAGGGTAGAACTAAAACAATTCGAATAATAGCCTGGTCAAGTGCACTTGTCGTATTTGCTTATATTGTAAAAGTCGCTTTAAGTCGCTTGCCTCATTTACTTTAAAACCAACCATGATTAATATTGGTTAAGTCTCGTTTTCGACAGTCAAGATTAAAGGAAACTCAGCATGTCACAAAGAATTGTTGTAGACCCGATTACTCGTATTGAAGGGCATTTGCGCATTGAAGCCCAACTTTCTGAAGACAATCAAAATATTGAATCTGCTTACTCTTCCGGCACCATGGTGCGTGGGCTTGAAATTATTTTACGCGGACGTGATCCTCGAGATGCCTGGGCATTTGCACAACGTATTTGTGGGGTATGCACTCTGGTACACGCCATTGCGTCGGTGCGTTCAGTTGAAAATGCCTTAAGTTACACCATTCCTCCCAATGCACAACTGATTCGTAACCTCATGATTGCCGCACAATATGTGCATGATCATGTGATGCATTTTTATCACTTACATGCCTTAGACTGGGTAGACGTAGTGTCTGCACTCAACGCTGATCCCAAAGCAACCTCTGAATTGGCACAATCCATTAGCAGTTATCCAAAATCTTCGCCAGGTTATTTTTCTGATGTCAAAAAACAATTAAAAACCTTTATCGAAGGTGGCCAACTGGGAATTTTTGCCGAAGGTTATTGGGGACATCCTGCTTATAAATTGCCACCTGAAGCTAACTTAATGGCAGTGGCGCATTATTTAGAAGCATTGACCTGGCAAAGAGATGTCGCAAGACTTCATGCCATTTTTGGTGGCAAAAACCCCCATCCTAACTTTCTAGTGGGCGGTGTCCCTTGTGCAATTGACCTCAACTCTGACTCTGCGTTAAATGCCAAGAAATTAGCGCAAGTCCAAGAAATTATTAACCAAATGCGCACCTTTGTTGATCAAGTCTATATTCCTGACACGCTTGCTATTGCTGATTTTTACAAAGAATGGGGTAACCAAGGGGAGGGATTGGGTAACTTCATGACCTACGGCGACTTACCTGAAAAAGGCATGGATGATCCCAGCAGTTTCTTACTGCCAGCGGGCGTGATTTTAAATCGTGATTTAAGTACCATTCACGAAGTTGACCTCAATGACGCCAGCCAAATTCAAGAATTCATTTCTCACTCCTGGTACGATTACAGCGTGGGCAAAGAGAAAGGGCTACATCCTTACGATGGCGAAACATCCTTTAACTACACTGGCCCACAACCACCTTATGAACAATTAGACATTGAAAAATCTTACTCCTGGATGAAATCCCCCCGTTGGATTGACAAACAAGGTAAGGTTTATGCCGTTGAAGTCGGCCCACTAGCGCGGGTACTCATGCTTTATGCTAAGGGGCATGAACAAACCAAAGAATTAGTTAACATGACGTTGAACAAGTTAGATGTACCTGTCGATGCGTTATATTCTACGCTAGGACGCACGGCTGCTCGAACGTTGGAAACAAAAATTATTGGCGATACCATGCAAACTTGGTATGACCAACTGATTGCTAACATCAAAGGTGGCGATACCAAAACCTTTAATGAAACCTTATGGGAACCCAGTTCTTGGCCCAAACAAGCCAAAGGTGTGGGTTACATGGAAGCCCCTCGTGGTGGTTTAGCACATTGGATTGTGATTGAAGATGGCAAAATTGCCAATTATCAAGCGGTTGTCCCCAGCACTTGGAATGCCGGCCCACGCGATCCTCAGGGACAGTCAGGGGCTTATGAAGCGGCTTTAAAAGGTCATGCTTTACACGATCCCAAACAACCCGTTGAAATTTTACGTACTATTCACAGCTTTGACCCTTGTATCGCGTGTGCTGTTCATGTAACAGATACAGAAGGTGATGAATTGATTAAAGTGAAGGTGTGTTGATGTTTCTTCTCGTTCCACGCATCTGCGTGGGATGAGTACGGAAATGAACCAGTGTCTACTATGTAATTTGATGAACCCCCGCATTTTTAAGTAAAGGAGTTTTACAAGATTTGTAGGGTGCGTCTTACGCACAAAATAGTTCTTGGTGCGTGAGACGCACCCTACCCTAACAGAGAATTTCATCCTTGGTTTGTGTCACGCAAGCCGGTCATGGGGTGCTTCTTTTTATGAATAATATTAATGAGTTGTCACGAGTTAAATGGGTTAAGAATGCGAGTGTTTCGTATCACAAAGTTATGTTGCATATCCTCAGAATAAAGTGTGACACAACTGTTTTGTATTGCTGTTGCGACAATGAAGCTATCCCAAAAAGAAAGCGTGTGGTTTATTCGTAAGTCTGAAGCAAGTTTTAGTGTTAATTCATCTAAAACAGAAACCGTATATTCTTCATAGAAATAGTCAATATAATTAGCGATGGTCTGATTTGATACACGGTGTTTCCGTAAAAGTATATTGCAAACCTCATTAATAATTTGGGTGGAAAGTATAATAGTATCCGTTTCAGCAATCAGTTTTGTGGCTGTTTTAATACGGGCATCATATCCTTGCATAAATGCATATATCCAGACATTAGAATCCACTAACACCTTATCGCTCATAAATTTCATCTCTGGTGAGTGGTGTAAAGCTTTGTACTTTTAATTCATGTAATCGTTTGATTCTACGTTCTTGATTTTTAGGGACGTTTTGTTTCCATTTTAAAAATAGGTAAAAATCATACAGTTCATGTTGTGCTTCTATGGATAATGTAGATAAGTCAATTTGTTCAGTAATGTTGATGGTAGTTTGCATTGTTGTTTCCTTTTTTACCACTTTTAAATGTCGCTTGGGAACAAGGTAATTGTATTTTATACTTAAGCGATGCGAAGCAAAATATAAAGACTGAAATTGTTATTTTAATACAGGAGAAATGACTTACAAGCCAAAATCTGATTTTGAGCAGTTCTTTTACAATCTCAGAGCTTGGTAACGAGAAAAATCGTGAATATGATGAGGTATATTGATGGATAAATCATTAAGCAGTTTTTATCTGTTCTTTCTACTATGGAAATTTTTACACTCAACCTCAAAACTCTATAGGTTTATTGAATACCATGCAAACATTACATATTGAATTAGATATGCCATTACCTATGGCAACAGAACTTGGGTTACATACAAGTAATGCGGAACAGAAAATACGTCGGATATTAGCACTATTTTTATACGAACATGGTCGTATATCTTTAGGAAAAGCATGTGAATTAAGTGGATTAACACAATGGGAATTTGCAGAAATAAATCAAACGTTAAACATTCCCATGCATTACACTCCCCAAGAGTTACAACAGGACTTAGCACGTTTAAGCCATGTCTGACCCTATTGTAGACTCATCTTGCTTAATTGGCTTAAGAAACTTCAATTATTGCATGAGTCATTTGGTGACATTTGGATTCCGCCAGCAGTTTATCATGAAACAGTCATTCAAGTTTTTGAAATGGCGGATAGTGTTACCACTTATTCACCTTACGAGTTGGAGAATACCATGTTAGCTATCGAAGGTATTTATCAAAATGGTCAGTTATCACTATCAAAAAAAGTTGAATGTACTCAACCTGTTAAAGTAATAGTCACCTTTTTAGAAGAGCAAACAACGTTTAATGAAGAACACTTAGAAAAGTTAGTAGCACAACTATATGCCAATGATAATATCACGTTTAAACAAGCCCAGTTTTTATTAAACCACCAAAATTGGCAAGATACTGTCACTATTTTAGAACAGCAAGGTTGTCAATTGTATTACGACAAAGAAGATTTAGAAACTATTATAGCCTTATTGGAAAAAAATTCACAATGAAGGTGATTGTTTCCAATACCTCACCGCTTCGCTATTTGAGTGTTATTGGCGAACAGGATTTGTTGCCACAATTGTTTGGAAAGGTGTTGATTCCAACGGCTGTTTATCAGGAACTAGCACATGAAAGTACACCTGATAGAGTTCAACGCTATTTTTTAAATTCTCCCACTTGGCTTGACGTTTGTGAAATAAAAATAGCAGATGACAATAGTTCATTGCTCCATTTAGATCGAGGAGAAACTGAGGCAATTCTTTTAGCTAAACAGAAGCAAGCCAGCTTACTTTTAATGGATGAAAAGAAAGGACGCTTAACGGCGAAGGAACAAGGTTTAGTTGTAATGGGAGTGTTGGGTGTATTAGAGTTTGCTAACCGTCAACAAAAAGTAGATTTACCGCAAGTTGTCAGCAAGCTTTTACAAACCAATATGAAAATTTCACCTTCGTTAATTGAATCTCTTTTAAAGAAAGAATAGCCCACGTAGTCATCCACCAAAACGGTGCAGAGTAATTTAATGTTGTGCCATTTTTCGAGAGGGCGGATGACGTTACGCTTATCCCATAGGCATCAATTTAAGCACTCCAATTGGCCATTTGGTCAACAGTGTTGAGTTTCTTCCTGCGTTTATTGTTCGAGCA
>JADGDF010000036.1 GCA_016745055.1 Thiotrichaceae bacterium
AGAATCACATTGGTGCTATCTGGAATTTTATCCAGTATTATAATCATTATATATCAACAATATAATTTAATTTATATCACTACTTCCAAGGGACTACCCCAAAAATTTCTGATGACGTAAGAGTTGACGATGTCTGGTAAGAAAATTGTTCAGGAAAAGTTACAAGGTTTAATTAATGATTTTGGTTTACCTCTGTGTGAACAACCAAAACGTTGTACTGCATTGTTAAATGATTTGTGTCCAAAGTATAAAGCAGAAGTTTACGTCATAGTTTCCGCTTTAAAGAAGCACATAGTTACTGACTTACTTAGTCCACCCTATGGTTTACCAATGGCTTCTGTGCATGACCGGCTTGCTCAACGTTTGGAAAATGAACTTGCAATGAGGTCTGAAGAAGCTCATTGGGCAGTTAATGTGTGGTCTCAAATACTAAAAGAGCAAAGACAAAACCTTCACCTTGATAAATGGTCCTTTAAATATTTTAACGATAGTTTACCAAAAGGTCATGGTTTTGTGTTTGAGTTAATGAGTGAGTATTACTGGTTATCACTTAAAAAATTATGGGATATTTGTTATCAAAAACATAATGACTGCTTATCTTTTTTTGTCTTGGGGTTGTTTATTTAATTGCCTTTGGATATTAATCACAGCTATCTGTTTATTAATCTGTTTTTCTATTTTTAAGATATGTTGTATTTTAGATAAATTATCTAAAATCATATGTGAAGTACAAACTAAGTTGTTGAGATATTTTTCTGATATTGTTTCTCATTCAAATGAAGAATTGAAAACTTGCATAGATCAAACTGTTTTAGCATTGTCAATGTTTTTTCCTTTACTACTACTTAGTTTATTTCCTAATTTTAGTGCCAAAATTTACTTAGATATTGATCCCATAAAAAATTTTGCGCTCAGTAAAGGGCTTATGGTTTATATCAACAAGAAGTATTCTCTTCTTATGAGAAAAAATTTACAACATATAAATTTATATAATATCAAACGTTTTCCAATTTTTTCTTTTGTAAATTTACTACTGAGTGCATTAGTAACAATAATAAGTGCCTTTTTTTATCTTTTAGTTATTGTTGACTTTTTGGCATGGTTGCTACATGCTAATCGGAGAAATATCCTATTCAGTAGTCGGCATTTGGCGTTATATACTCAACATAATCCATTATCAGCATTATCTTTATTTTTACTATTTTTTGGTTATGTAATTCTTTTACTTATTCCCCATTTTTCAGAACCTTTATTGTCTGCTGAGTGTGAAAACTAGTGATAAATTGGTTAGTTTAATTTGTTTAATCTACATATTGTTATTTTTAATGCTAATATATGAACGCTTTTATGAAGGAGTTTGGCTATTCTGGAGTAAACCCCAATTTATATGACTTTTAAACGTGTGAGATGAGTAATATCATCCTCCATGTATTAGCACAACAACGTTTTAACTCAGCATGCAAACATTAGGTATTACTCATCTTTGACGTCGTTTCTCTTAAATTTCAAAGCCTTTCTTAAAAAAGGCCAGTTTATTTAGTTTGTGGCAATAACTAGCTTTGGCACTTATTGATCAGGCTTTCCTATTTTTCTATACTGTTCCCTCCATTATTTTTAGCCTAAAAATATCCATTTTGCGTATATTTTCACTATTTTATACAAATTTATGTTATATGGTTAACTTACATTTTAAATTTTAATAAACTATTTTCTCATGATAAAATTTTTACTTGATATTATTATCACGCTTTTTATTCTTGCCATAATTATTACTGGGTTATTATTCTATATGATTCCTATGCCCAATACGTCTTTTCAAGGCACTCCCCCTGCATTAATACAAACTGAAGTTGAATTAAAAGAAAGATTACAGGCCCATATTCAAATTTTAGCAAGTCAACCTGAAGGTAGAAATAATTTTGAAGGCCATCGTTTGGACATTGCGAAAAACTACATTATTAAACAGTTTCAAGATTATGGTTACGTACCAACTCGGCAAGCTTATCAAATCAAAGAAGGCATGTTGGTTGCGGGTTTGGATATTGACATAGACATGGAAAGTCAATACAGCAACGTGATAACAGAAAAAGTAGGAACTTCAAAACCTGCCGAAATCATTGTCATTGGTGCACACTATGACACTGTTTTAGGCTCACCAGGTGCAAACGATAATGGTTCAGGTGTAGCAGCTTTGTTGGAAATTGCTCGGTGGCTAAAAACACAACAGTTTGCAAGGACAGTGCGCTGTGTCGCTTTCCCTAATGAAGAAGCTCCATTCCACAGTACATCAGCGATGGGTAGTTTCGTTTACGCAAAACAAACCTCGGAACTACAAGAAAATATTATTGGTATGTTGGCTTTAGAAACCTTGGGCTATTATTCACAAAATGAAGGGAGTCAACATTACCCTCAACCATTTCAGTATTTTTATCCTGATAAAGGTAATTTTGTTGCCTTTGTGGGTAATTTATCCTCGCGAAGTTTAGTCAGAACAACTGTCAATGCATTTAGAGAACATGCGACCATTCCCTCAGAAGGTGTTGCTGCACCTGCCTTCATTCCTGGTGTCAGTTGGTCAGATCATTGGGCATTTTGGCAATATGACTACCCAGCGATTATGGTGACAGATACGGCCCCTTTTCGTTACCCCCATTATCACCTTAGTTCAGATACGGCTGATAAGATTAACTATGATGCATTAACACGAGTGGTATTAGGATTAGAAAAAGCCATTGAAACATTAGCAAATGATGTTGAAATTTAATGAAAAAATTTGTTAAGCATAGTTTACTTATTGGCTTTTTACTTATCATATTACTAAGTTTTGGCATTATGTTCAGTCATTATTGGATTGAATGGCAAACTGAAGATAGGCTTTATTCTGATATAGACGAAGTGCCAGCCAAAGAAGTCGCATTGTTACTTGGGGCAAGTAAATACATTGTCGGTGGGCAAATTAATTTATATTATCGTTATCGTATGGAAGCTGCTGCAAAATTGTATCATGCGGGTAAAATAAAACATATTTTGGTCAGTGGCGATAACAACACCAAATATTACAATGAACCGATTGAAATGAAAAAATCGCTTATGGAACTAGGTGTTCCAGCAAAGTCAATCACCTTAGATTACGCAGGCTTCCGCACCCTAGATTCTGTTGTCCGCGCGAAAGAAATCTTTTCTCAGCAGGATATTATGGTTGTATCTCAAGCTTTTCACAATAAAAGAGCTTTATTTATTAGTGATTTTTACCAAATTCAAGCAATTGGGTTTAACGCAAAAGATATACCTTTAGCATGGGGCATGAAAACACGGGTAAGAGAATATTTTGCCCGTTTTAAAGCCGTATTGGACTTATATATTTTAAAAACACAGCCTAAATTTTTAGGAGAAAAGGTTAAGATTATCACAACCACGTCTCCTGTGGACTAAACGAACAGAGTGTAGAATTGGATTAAATTGCAACCCTAAAAGTTAGAAGAAATATTTTGTAGGCTAACTTAATTGTTGTTTAATTTGAGCACTGATTGCCTTCATATCTGCACGGCCTTGTACTTTAGGTTTCAAAATACCCATCACTTTACCCATTTCCTTAGCCAATGTTGCACCACTTTCTGCAATCGCATCAGAAATAAGTTGATCCAATTCCACTTGGCTCAAAGGTTGTGGCATATAAGTTTGAATGATCCCAACCTCAAAGGTTTCCTGATCAACCAAATCTTGCCTACTTGCTTTACCGTATTGTTCAATCGAATCTCGTCGTTGTTTAAGCATTTTCTCCAACACAACAATAATCTGGTCATCGTTGAGTTCGATACGTTCATCAACCTCTTTTTGCTTAATAGCAGCCAAAATAAGTCGAATAGTGGCTAAACGGGGTTTTTCTTTAGCCCGCATAGCCGTTTTCATGTCTTCGTGAATTTGTTCTTTAAGAGAATTAGCCATAATCATTAAATATAAAAGTGAGTTTAAATTATGAGTGTTTTAACCCATATGTTGTAATTTGTTGAACTTTCTATTCTAAATTTTATTTTCTTGTAAATTTTCCTAAGCCTTCCACGGATTGCAGTACCGTACTGATTAAATAGCCTTTTTCATCATGATCTACCCGTACTGGTAGATAATGTAAATCAGGAGCACACCACAAAGTGGTACTGCGTTTTTTATTGGAGGAAATTCTTTGATATTTCAAAGTATCAATAGTACCCATACCTGTTTCAAGCTGTTCTTTTCCCAAAAATTTTGGCGTGTAGACTTTAGCTTTATCTTTGTCTACAAATTGGTAGGTCAGATTTTTTTTACCTTGCGCTAAATTTTGCATCACAACGAGTTGATACACTAACTTATCCAGTATGCCATTATTTATTGGAATTTCCCAGTTTTCCTGCTTATTTGTACTATGTGCAACCTTGTTTGGCCAATCAAACTGTACCTTTAAATATTTTGGTTTTTTAGAACTTTTTTGATCGTAAATGTAAACTAAAGGGGAAACTTGACCATTTTTCAAAGAAAAAATACTCTGCTCAAAAATTTTGTCATCTCGAAATAAAGCAAGCACACCAGTTGTATGGCTTTGAGATTCAAATTTCAGATGACCATTTTCCAAATAGCTTAATTGCCTCGTACCTTGACCAACCGGTAAACCACCAGAATAAAGTTGATAATGCGCCTTAAATGGCGGTGGAAATTTACCTTCTGCTTGTATGGAAAGACTCACTAACATCAGAGTACAAACAGTTAATACATTAATTATGTTAATTTTTATCATCATCCCACCTATTTTATGCAATAACTTAATTTTTTAGATTTTAACAAAGTTAAACAAAATTATCACATTTTCCTCATTCCAGAGTTCTAGCATCATGAATATTTACGTTAGTACGTAGTCAAAAAATATGAAATTTTTTTAACATTTTAACTTATTGATTAAAATAATTATTTATCATTTATTACATACCATGTAACAGTCACCACTAAGGTTAGACATGACATGTAACAAGCTTTTATTGTTTAATGAATTAGGATTTTAATTAATGTGTTTTTTTAAATATTTAGAATAATTAAAGAAAGTTATTATTTTGTTGTTGATTTTTAATGCAGTAGGAAAAGAGGGAACGACCTGGTGCTACTTTGGCCGGTAAACCAGGACGCTCTGGTGATAATGACATTTTTTAGAGGAAAAAGTAATGTCAAAAGAATATTTTAGCAGTGAATCTGCTAACAGTAAACATGTGCCTTTAGGTTGGCGCAAGAAAACGTTGGTCAGTGCGGTGGCATTGGCTTTGATGGGGAGTGTGGCTTTGCCTGTAAGTGCATGGGCTGCTTCTGTTCAAGGCATCAAATTTAATGATGCAAATGGGAATGGTGTGCATGATAGTGGAGAAGCAGTTTTTTCTGGACATGTTTTACAACTAATATACCAAAATGCTGATGGAACGACAGGTGATCGTTGGAATACTAAGACAGGCCAAGATGGACGTTATGTTTTTGGAAGTCTTATTGGGAATGGTGATGGTGAATACACTTTAGAGATGAAGAGGGAGTACAGGGTTGTTTTACTGGACAAGTTACTAAAATTGACTTTAAAAACACTGATACTGTTAATTTACCGTTAGCTTACCAAGTACCATGTAATAGTAATCAACCATCTATTGAACCAGCTATTGAAATGTGTAAGCAACCAACCATTAGTACTGTTAAGTCTGGCAAATGGAGTGATGGTAGTACATGGAATCTCGGTAGAAAACCGCAAAAAGGTGATGTTGTTTTCATTAGCAATGGGCATGAAATTACTGCTGACACATCAATAAAAGTAGGGAAGACAGAAGATGGTTCTCCTTTTGGACAATTGATCGCTGGCGCAGTTTGTAATGCTGGAACGCTTAAAACAGGAAATGGTCAGTTTAGAAATTGTTCACAACCTTCTACTCCTGCTCCTAGCATTGATATACAAGCTATGTACCTTGTCAACTATGTTACTGGAATTATTAAGGCGGGGAATGGTGGTAACTCCCCTGCAAATGCAAGTCTTCCGTGTACTAGTAACAAACGTTGTGGAGAAGGACAAAATACTACCGCAGGTAGTGGTGGGGACATTACAGCAACGGTAACAACCATTATTAATGAAGGATTAGTCAGAGCAGGCAATGGTGGTAATGCAGGGGCTGCACACGCAAGCGCAATAGCAGGTAGTGGAGGTTCAGTCGATTTTACATCATGGGAACCATCCACATCTAGCTCTATGCCACTTGAAAGTGGGGATGGTGGCGATATTTGTGCTCCTAAGCAATGGTGGAGAGATAAATATAATCGTCAGTCAGACATAGGAAAACCAGGTTCTATTGTTGCACTTATAGGGGAACTCAAGGGTAACTGGAATGGCACAAGTGGTAAAGCAGGAATAAATATTTACTATGATCCAATCCTTCTTAAGCCAAGTGCTGACTTTAGCATGGTCGATTTCAATAAAATCGAAATTTACACTGATGAAGGTGGGGAAATTGATTTTACTCAATTAAAACCAGGTGCTATTGCTGGTAAACACATTCGAATTCTCACTAAGGCTTTAAATGGCAAAGGTGGGATACTCAATTTAACTGGCATTAATAGCAAGTTATTTGTGGCAACAGAGAAGGTTGAAATTTATGCTGATAGTATCAAAACTGATCCAGGTATAACTATCAGAGACCTCATTGATGCACCAGAGGTAGTCGTTGAAGCAGGAAAAATACCCTACTTTGCAAGCATAAGTTCCAATTCACTAGTGACTGGGCAACCAAATAGTACAGTTGAAGTACCTATTAGAATTCACAACATCGCTTCTAAAATAGATACTTACACATTTGAATTAACTGATTCTCAAGGTTGGGCATTAGAAACATTGCCTGATGTTACCGTACAAGGTTATGAAGTTAAATACGTTAAATTAAAAGTAACTTTGCCTGCTGAACGAGGTGTTTACAATACAATAAAAGTAACAGCAATTTCACAAACAACGCCTTCAACTCAAGAAACTGTTGAAATTGGCGTAGAAGTAGATGCTGGTGCAGATTCAGACGGTGATACTTATCCAGACAGTCTTGATGCGTTTCCTAGTGATTCAACCGAATGGCTAGATACAGACAAAGATGGATTAGGTGACAACATTGACACCGACGATGACAATGACGGAATGTTGGATGTATGGGAGGCTCAATACGATTTTCTGAGTTCAGCATGGGAAGATGATGCTAAGGTTGACTCTGATGACGATGGCTTTACAAACTTAGAGGAAAGCGAAGCAAGTACTGATCCTAGCGATCCCAATTCTAAACCTATTAAAACAGTCGATGTTTGGGTATCCGATCCACCACCAGATGATGGCAGTGAACCCGGCAAAGCCTCCTACATTTGGCGTAGTCCTGATGTTTGGGTGCGTAATGAAGCCGATAATGGTAAACGCTACCAAAATGTCAAACATGGTCAAGATAACTATGTCTACGTTAATGTCAGAAATCGTGGCACATTGACTGCAGAAAATACCAAAGTTGAAGTGTATCGTTCTAAAGCAAGTATGGGTCAAGCTTGGCCACGCGGCTGGGGTTTGGTCGGTAAAGGTGAAATTGCTTCATTGGCACCTGATACGTCAGATGTTGTCCAAATCAAATGGAATAAAGATAATATTCCAAAACCAGGCCATTACTGCTTCTACGTGCGCGTGTTGAATGATGATGATCCTATGTTTGCGGCTGAAACCAATAACATGGTTCAAAATACCAGAACCAACAATAATATTGCTTGGCGTAACTTCAATGTGGTAGGCTTTTTAACCAAAGTTACCGACAAATTTGAAGTTGAAATTGGCAATCCTCGTGACACCGATACTGTTGTCGAAGTTATCTTTGATGAAAAAGAACAACTGTTGGCTAACGATGGTGCCAGAGCGATTGTTGATTTGGGTGCAACCTTGTTCCAACGTTGGCAAGCAGCTGGTGGTAAAGGTGAAAACATCAAAGTATTGAGTGGTACTGAAGTTGAGTTACTTGCCACACCTGCCAAGTTCATGGGTATTTCCCTCAAAGTGGGTGAGCCCTTACCCATTACCATGCGCGTTGATGCTACCAAACCCATGCCCGGTGCAGGTGTCTCTCGTACTTACAATTTCAGTGCACAAGAGTTCATTGGTGAAGAATTGATTGGTGGTGTGGACTACGCAATTACCACCAGAGCGCAAGATACTGATTCAGATGGCGGATGACGCTATCACTTATCCCATAGGCATCAACTTAAGGAATAACAGTTGATCATTTGGTCAACAGTATTCAATTTACCTTTCCGCCGATTAACCTTACATCCAGATGAAAACCGTTGTGAAATATCTTTCAGGGCCAAAACCAATTGCTCATAATGATTAATGACATGTGCTAAATGAACTGATTGCTCTCTAATCATTTGCACGCCTTTAACTAAACTGCGTTCAGGAATTACCCATAATCCTGTTAAAACAATCCAATGTTGAACGAGAACAATCAATAACTTAATGTAAAGTTCACACAAGATTCTATGCGGGTTTTCACTATGAGAATTGACCAGATTACAGTTACTTTTCCATAACTTAAAGAGTAATTCTATTTGCCAACGAACGCGATAAAGTATCAGACATTCCTTAATGCTAAGTTTGTCTTCTCCAACATTGGTTATGTATAAATTCCAATCACATAAAGCCAAACTTTCTGCACTGGGTTTTCTGCCTTTTTTCCTTGAATTTTTATTCAGTTTTGCTCGACGACGACTTGCTGCTTCCTGACTTAACTTGCACGCAATTAAACGAGCTTGGAGACGTGCTTCTGTACCAACAGTGACTTTGATTTCAAACTGATTACTCTGTTGTGATTTATCTTTAAGATAGCTTAGCAAATCAATTGGTTGACCTGTTTCGCTAAATACTTTTGTACGAGGTTGTAAACGTGATAACCAATATTCTTTATGTCCATTTTGAACATTCATTCGACTAAGGTTAAAATATCCCAAATCTCGTAAATGTAATACACCTTCATCATACTTTTGTTCAGCGATTGGACTATTATTATCCGAATGTTTGCCCTCTAAAAGCCCCAACTGAAGTTGCCCTGTTTTTAATTCTATGCTGGCATCAATCTTTAGTCCCGCCTTACTCATAGAACCTTGGCCACCCGTTCCTTCCCAAAGGTTTTGAAATTCATTGGGTAGAGTGACCAAACTGCAATCAGCAATATACACAGCAGAAAAACGGTTAAACATATCAATATCAACAGCCGTGCTCTTGATAACTTTTGTTAATGCGTTCTCCAAAACACAACGAACAAGATGATTCCTGGGTAAATCGTTGTGTCAATCCTTGGGCTGACAGGTGTAATTTATGCGTAAATCCTGCACGGGCAATACCTTCAACAGAAGGCGATTTGTTTTGCATCCAGGCAAATAGCAGTGTTTTGATAAATCCTGAACCGGTTACTTTGCGTTCTCGTTTGATAAAGCCTGTTTCTTTTGCAAGTTGGTCTGTCTGTTCGCCAAGAATTGATTGTATTGCTTGAGCAACATCGTTAAATACAGACATTGGAAGTCACTTCGGTTTGATTTTGAAGGCTTGCTATTTTACTCTGAATACTGAATATCTTGAACCAAATATTCCAATATTTTCCTTAAGTTGATGCCTATGGGATAAGCTAAGCGTCATCCACCAAAACGGTGGTACCAAGCCCGCGTAGGATGCGCTGAGCGTTTTTTGCGAAGCGCATCAGGCACTGTAAAAAAGAAAGTTCCTCCAGCCAAACGTGTTCAACGATACCGCATTTTCTTACATTCCAAAATCTAATTTAAGATATTAAATGTTGGAGTTCGCAAGCTCACTCCAACCTACGTGCTACGTGCTAACTGGAGCGCAAATTTTAATTTGCAAAATAAATTTTGCACTCCTACTTTATTCTACCCGCGCTAATTGGAGTGCAAATGTAGTCCTATTTAGGAAAGATATCTATTTTATTGTTTAAACTAAATTAGGTATTAATAATATTTTAAGTGAACCCGAGCGAACAACAGCTTCAAAAGCAGACTCCCCTTGTTCAAGAGGATATTGTTTGTCAATAAGGAGGGAGGGATCAATTAATTTTGCCGCTAACAAACGTAGTGCTGGCCTAAAATCTCCACAACGAGATCCAATAACTGTCACTTCACTAACAATAATGCGGGATAAATCAAGTGATACATTATTTTTAAATGTACTTTTTAGCACAATGGTACCACGAGGGCGGACAGTTTGTTGTGCAAGTAAAAAACCATTTTCTGAACCCGTGGCTTCTATCACGATGTCAAATCTGTGTCCTGCGATATTACGCTCTAAAATCCAATGAATACCACGCATTTCCAAGCACTGCTGCTGTTTTGGGTAACGCGCAACTACTTTTAAATCACAACCAGTTAAAACAATCGTTTGGGCAATGAGTTGTCCCAATCGACCTGCGCCTATAATTAACACTCGATCAGTTGCTTGTATTGTCAATTGCTGCTGTATTTGTAAAGCAGCCGCCAGTGGTTCCGTAAAAATAGCAACTTCATTAGAAACTGTGTCAGGTACAGCGATTAGATTTTTTAAAGGCAAAGTGAGATATTCGGCAAAAGCACCATTTTTATTAATAATACCTAACACTGAACGATTTTCACAGTGAGTACTTAAACCTTTTGTGCAAAGTTGGCAGTGTCCACAAGCAATATTAATTTCACCAACAACCCGTTCACCAATACGTTCAGGAGCATCAGGTGCCTGCATAATTTGCCCAACAAATTCGTGTCCAAGCACACCTGTGTAAGGATAATAACCTTTGGTGAGTTGTATATCCGTTGCGCAAATTCCCGCGAGCAACACTTTTACCAAAGCTTCATGTGGCTGAGGCACAGGAATAGAGACATCTTTTCGATAAGTTAACTGCTGATTAGCCAACCAAAGTGCGCGCATTTATTAAGCAATGAGATAGGTTATAGAGCAGCAAACTTTCGTTGTGCTCTACCTATATTTTTTAGCGAGTACGTGGACAAATTTCTGCATCGCTGAAGAAATAATTGATTTCCACTTTTGCCGTCTCTGGACCATCAGAACCATGAACAGCATTTTCATCCACTGTTTGGGCATGATCCGCACGAATAGTACCAGGTTTTGCATCTTTTGGATTGGTTGCCCCCATTAAATCACGATTTACCTGAATTGCATTTTCACCTTCTAATGCTTGTACCATGACTGGGCCTGAAATCATGAATTCGACCAGTTCGCCAAAAAAAGGTCTTTCTTTATGAACAGCATAAAATCCCTCTGCTTGTTCACGGGTTAAATGCAACATTTTAGCGGCGATAATTTTCAATCCCCCTTTTTCAAAGCGATTGTAAATATCCCCAATCATATTTTTGCTGACAGCATCTGGTTTAATAATTGATAAAGTGCGTTCAATTGCCATGCTTAACTCCATAATTTCTCAAAAGTGAAGCATTATAGTCGTTCGCCAGAAGAAAAAAAACTGTTCATTAGAATGATGACGAATTCTAAAGGTATAAATAAGAGCATGGTTTATTATTTCCAAATTTTACAGACGCTAAATTAAGGATATGTGGAAATTCAAAGCTGTTGTTGGTAAAACTACCAGTGTGGAGTAGTTTTAAAAAATTCCGCCACTTGCCCCCGCTCCCATGATTTTAAGTAAATTGTCTTGCATTTTTAGCGCTTGAATTTTAGCTTGAGTTTCAATGTTGTGAGTACCATAAATAAAAAGATCTAAATTTAACATAGCTAACCATGCTTTTTTTTGCTTGTCTTGATATATCACAATACGACAAGGCATAAGCACTGCAAAATCAGTATTATAATTGAGCAAAGCCGTGGCTGCTTTCGTATCGCAAAATTCTAATATATTGGCAGAAATGAGAGAAGAAAACTCTTTTGATTTCTTTGGTAGAGCAAGTGGATACTGATTTACAAATTTGACTTTCAAACGTTTCGCATAACTTTTCATGGATTTAATGGCCTGCTTTACTGTTACCTTTTTGTCTAAAGGTGTACGAATAACCATGGCACTTACCACATCTTCTGCCGTTAATTTAACGATAAATTTGGTGAAATAATCTGCAAATTTTTCATCAAAAGAATGTATAGTCTGTTGTCCCTGAATAAATAAGAAAATTAGTATTGCAACAGTTAATAAACCAATCATGGCCAGTAAATTTCTTATCCACTGTAACATGATATTCAGCGGCGTGTGGTAACGAGTAATTTCTACCACAGTTTTGGTTTCTGCTGTACGCTCATGTTTTGGAAATAGGAAATTCATTACCAAATATCCACGCCAGTTTGTTCCAATAAAATGGCTGTTTCATGTAAAGGTAAACCCATTACCCCTGAATAGCTCCCTTCTAAATGTTGAATAAATACACTGGCTTTACCTTGAATCCCATAAGCACCCGCTTTATCCAAAGGTTCATTTGTCGCAATGTAAGCATCAATTTCAGCGTCAGTGAGGGCTTTAAATTGTACTTGGCTCACACTTAACTGAGAATATATCCGCGCATTAGCAATAATGGCCACGGCAGTCATCACTTGATGGCGTCGAGCAGAAAGCTGTTGTAGCATGGTTTTGGCTTCTTTTACATTGCTGGGTTTGCCAAAAATACGTTTGCCTAGTACAACTGCGGTATCTGCACCTAATGTTGGGTGTTGTTTTTGGGTGGCTTGGTAGCCTGCTTGTGCTTTTGAAATGGCTAATCGAGTGACATAATTAGGTGGGGATTCATTAGGATAACAAGTTTCGTTCACATCAACGGCAACCTGTTGATATTTTACTTGAATTTGTTGCAATAACTCACAGCGTCTGGGTGAAAGGGAAGCTAAATAAATCATTAGGCACGATGATAAGGATGATGATTGAGTAAGCTCCAAGCACGATAGATTTGTTCAGCAATGACTATGCGTACTAAAGGATGCGGTAAAGTTAGTTTAGAAAGGGACCAAGTTTGATGAGCACATCGTAAGCAATCACTTGCTAGCCCTTCTGGTCCGCCGACCAATAATGTCACGACTGGATGTTGTTGCATCCATTGTGCGAGCTGTTGAGAAATCTGTACAGTATCCCAAGTTTTACCTTTTTCGTCGAGTGCAATGATATAACTACTGGGCATAATGGTTGCTAACATTTGTTTACCTTCATCCGCTTGCAAACGGGCAATATTAACCTGCTTGGTACGTTTTTTTAAGGGGACTTCTATGAGATTAAGCGTGCATTGATGTGGTAAGCGTTTAGCATACTCTTGATAACCTGTTGTAACCCATGTTGGCATTTTCTGGCCAATACAAATTAGATCAATTCTCATTCAAATCACTAACGTTTAGTATAAAAATAATTATAACACGAACCAGGGGTAAAGTGCTTATGGTTCTAAATCACAAGATACCCTAACTATTTCGTAAAATATACTCAAGCTTGATGAAAAATTGTTTTTCCCTAAAATGACAGGAGATAATGTTCATCCAAAATAAGGAATTATTGGCCGAGTCCAATAATCAAAAAATTACCATTTATAATTAGACTAAAAAAGATTTTTGTAATGGCGGTTTACGAATGTACAATTATCTAAAAATGTTGCCCTACTTCAATTTCTCCTCCTTCAACTACTTTAAGATAAACGCCCATATGAGGGTGCCCATAAGTTTTTACTAAAGTATGAGGAAGATTCAAGTCACGTACCGCAGTTGTTGGATTGACGTTAGTAGCTGCACAACGTTGGGTGGGTTTTAGAAATTCAAATTTCGCTGTGCCAATAGTGATAGTTTGATTCTCCCACTTTAGTTCTTCCCAAGCGGGTAAATCATCAAAATAAACATTTGCCCGAAACCTTAGTGGATCAATTTTGACATTTAGCACCGTTTCTAAGTCACGGATGCTAGCCAAATTCACAAAAGATAATACTTTGGCATCTACATCTGAAAACATGTGATCTATTGCTTGCACTAAACGAGGTGTACCTCGAATTTCATTTTTTAAATAATCCACAAAAAATTGTTCTATTGCTAAGCATCCTTCTTGCTGGTTAAGAAAACCTTCAACTTGTTTTTTACCTTGATGATAAATGACTAGTTTTTGAGTGTTTTCATCAAAAACTGTTTCTAATGCGGCTAAACGTTCATTTTTCATTAACATCAAAAATTTTGTTTTTGGTAAATGTTTGGGAAATTTAGGGTCAAATTCGGTTGTACCATGTGCTAAGGCAAAGCTTCGATCAAAGGGAATCGCTTCTCCTGCTTTCAATATGATTTGCTGTAAAATTTGAGCATTCAAGCCTTTAACTGGGTAGCGATAAAGTTGTGTGATAGCGGCCATTGTCGTTGTTGAAAATAGGTTACTTTGAATGTTTTTGGTATTTTGTGAAATTTATTTGGATACATTGAAATTATGTACTGTTTAGCCATTTTTTTTCAAATTTCACTAAAAACAAATTAAATCTTACTTTTGTAAGTTGCCATGCCAACAAAACGCCTCCAATATTGACCAAAGCGTCCATTAAATCTGTTTGTCGAATACCGCTCAAACCTTGCAAAATTTCTAAAATAATACCAAATAAACTAAAGCTAACAATACAGTACAAACGTTCTTTATTTGTATGGTAGATTTGGGCAAACCAAGCCATTAAAATAAAATAGGCTATAAAGTGCGCAACTTTATCCATGTGAGGAATTAAAAAAACGTCTTTTTGGACTGAACTGGGGGGCATCAGTGACCCTAAACTAATAGTCAGAATAATAAGACCACCCAAACTAAGCCATAATTTTTTATATTTTAAAAGCATTAGTTACCTTAAACTATTCTGTTCATAGATTCATGGCCATTAAGTTAACCTCCGCCGTAAGAAGGAGGAAAGTAAGGAGTGATTGGGAAAAACCCACCAAACACCAGTCGAGATTTGTAACTTTGACTGTCACGTTTCCAAATTCCAAACCGATTTAACGAACAGCTTCTTAAATTGTTCAATTCTATAGGCTTAGGAATAGGAATAGGAATTAAATAACTTTCATAAGTCTTCAATCAAACCTGGCAGGTTTTTAAAACCTGCCAGGTCTTGTTTCTGATTTTATTGAGTTCCCGTTTCTTAGCAAGTAGTAACTTAACCTACAGAAGTTTTTTAATTGGCTGCATCCTGACTTTGATGGATTTTGATGTCTGCCTGGGATTTTAGGCCAGCAATCAGTTGTTGAAAGTCAGTTTCTCCCAATGCCATTTGTTGACGTTGTTTATTTTGTAAATCAGCTTGCAATAACGGGTCTTTACTTTGAGGTGCAAATTCACCGTCTTTAATAGCTAGTAAAGCAATTAACGTATAATCATTGTTAAGGTTAAGTCCTTGGTAAAATGCTTTACCTTTTGCTGGACGCCCTAATTTGAAGCTTTGGTTGACAATATTAGGATTGACAGATGTTGTACCTGTACGAGTAACCCATTGAGCAGGCAACCATGCCAGTCCTACTGATTTAACAATTTGATGAGGATCAACCTCTGCTTGCTTAAGTTGTGTAAGTAGCTCTTCACCCAATGTTTTTGCCTTTTCCTTCGTTTTTTCAGCAATCAATGTTGCTTTGATTTCCTCTTTTACTGTCTCAAGAGGTTTAGGCTCTGATGCTTGGTGAGCTTTTACTCGTAGCACAACAGCATGTTGTTGTCCAATTTCAATTGGATCGCTGTTGTTGCCTTCTTTTAGTACCATATCATCGAAGGCAGCTTCAACGACTTTTTTGTGAGAAAGAACGGTACCTTCTTTTCCGATAAAGCCCCTTGCAAATGGCTCTGTTTCTTGTTTAGTTAAATTCAAGGCTTCAATCAATGAATCCAAGCTATGAGGTTGCTCAAATGATAGATTAGCAAAACGATCAAACAATGCATAATATCTGGAATCAGCTTCCTCTTCCTGCAACATTTTTTCCAATTCAACGCGTACTTCTTCAAAGGGTTTGGTATATTTTTCCTTTGCGTCGAGTAATTGTACAATGTGAAAACCAAAACTGGTTTGAATGGGTTCACTCACATCATTGACTTTCATTGAAGCTAATGTTTCCTTCAAGGAGGTCATCGCACCTTCTGGCAAAGAGGGAATTTTTTGGTCCTCACTGATCCAGCCCAAGTTACCCCCTTTTTTATTGGTCATTGTATCGTCTGAATATTGTTTAGCGAGTTCAGAAAAATCCTCACCAGCCTTAATTTTAGCTAAAATTTCTTCAGCTTCTTTCTTAGCTTCATTAAGCTTAGTGATATCCTGTTCTTCAATCAAAATATGACTAATTTGCCACTGAGGTAACTGGGTAAAGCTAGCTTTTCTGTCTTGATACTGATCTTTCAGTCTTTCTTCAGAAACTTCCTCAGTAGCCAAGACTTTTTTGTCCAACTCTACATACTCAATGCCGACGGTTTCAGGCGTCATATAACGCAAGATTTTGTTTTCGTTGTAATAAGCCTCAATTTCGGCGTCTGTTACCGTTATTTCAGCTTCAAAGCGTTGAGCAGGGATAGTAAGATAGCTCACTAATCGTCCTTGTTTTTCCAATTGTGCCTGCAACTTCTCTTCATGTTCAGTCGTAAAATTAGAGACGTAAACACCCGTTTGTAATTGCGCAACTAACATGTCTCGCCGCATTTGACTTTCAAATTTAGTCGGAGTTAATCCACGACTTCTCAATAAATATTCATAATTTTCTTGAGAAAAATTATTTCCTTCTTGCTGAAACATCATTTTAATTCGAGTACTCAAAATCCCATCACTCACCCAAAAACCTTGATTTAAGGCACTTTGAACCAATACTTCTTGATCGATCATTTGAGATAAAGTATTGGATTTAATTTCTTTATCCATAAAGGATAAATCAATATTTTGTTTCAACATTTGACGTAAACGCATACGTTGTTGTTGCACATTGAATCGAAAATCAGCATCTAAAATTTCTACGTTGTTGACTTCAGCAACGGCTGTACTACGAGTGGGCTGTAAATATTCATGAACGCCCCACAGCGCAAATGGAATTGAAATCAAGCCTACAATGACCCAGGCCAACCAGCCTTGCGCATTGTCTCGAATACCTTGTAACATAGTAACTTTCCTTAAATGACTAAATAAATGACTGTTTCTTTTTCTTCAAACGCTATCGTAGCAAATACGCTAAATATTTTAGTATTTTACCAAAAAATGCATTGAATCGTTACTCAGGATTCTAAACTGGCTATTTGATAAAAAGATAACGTAGTAAAATAGCTTAAAACTTAGGAATAGGAATTAAATGACATCCATAAGTTTTCAATCAGACCTGGCAGGTTTTTAAAACCTGCCAGGTCTTGTTTCTGATTTTATTTAATTCCCGTTCCTTAGCTTTCAATCCTGTTCTTGATAAATTAGCCATAGTGGATAAATATTGTGGAAACAGCTTTAAAAGCAGGACTCGCCGCATTACAACTTGATATTAAATATACAGACCCTTTGTTAAAATATGTTAAATTACTTGAAAAATGGAACAAAGCTTACAATTTAACTGCTATCCGAGATAGTGCTCAAATTTTATCCAAGCATATTTTTGACAGCCTCAGCATTTTACCTTACATAAAAGGCCATCAGATATTAGATATAGGGACTGGCGCTGGACTCCCTGGTTTAATACTGGCGATTGTTCAACCAAATTTACATTGCATTTTATTAGATAGTAATGCAAAAAAAACACGATTTTTATACCAAGCAGTCATTGCTTTACAGCTTAATAATGTAGAAATAGTAACCAGCCGGGTAGAGGAATATACGCCATCAAATTTATTTAGTACTATTACTTGCCGAGCTTATACTAGCTTAGTGGATTTCTATCAACAAGCCTCTCATTTTTGTGAACCTACGGGCAAATTACTCGCCATGAAAGGTGAATATCCGCAGGCCGAAATCGAAGCATTACAATCATTGAATGTGAATGTACAAAGTATTGCTTTGAAGGTACCTCAGCTAGATGCAAAACGGCATTTGATTATAATTAACTGACATTGCATAATATAATATATATATATATAAATTACCACAATGCAATATTAAAATAATATGGACATAAACACATGAAATACACAAAAGCATTTGTTAGCATTAATTCAATACGATTGGTTTCAACCATTGGATTGTTATTTGGATTAAGTTTTCAAGTTATTGCTCAACAGGGCATTATTACCCCTCGCGATATTGTTTCACCCGTGGAAGCTAAAAATGCGATGGTTGTTACGGCCGAACCCATAGCAGCCCAGGTAGGTTTAAATGTTTTGAAACAGGGTGGCAACGCAATTGATGCTGCGGTAACTATTGGCTTTACGATGGCTGTGACCTATCCACGGGCTGGAAATTTGGGAGGAGGCGGTTTTATGCTTATTTCTTCAGCAAAAACAGGCCAAGTCATTGCGATTGATTATCGGGAAACCGCGCCAGCATCAGCTCATAAAAATATGTTTCTCGACAAAGCAGGTAATGTGGATAATCAACTAAGTCGATTTAGTCATTTATCCGCGGGCGTACCCGGCACAGTGGCAGGTTTAGCTTTGGCATTGGAGAAATATGGTACATTATCATTGGCTGCCGCGCTTGCCCCAGCAATTGAATTGGCTGAAAAAGGTTTTATTATCACACCACATTTTAGTCGTGATCTTAAAAAACGCGCTAAAACGTTTCAAATCTGGCCAGCCAGTCGTACCATTTTTCTCAAACCTAGTGGTGAATTTTACGAAGCAGGCGATATTTTTGTACAACCAGATTTGGCGAAAACACTAAAAATAATTGCTAATGAAGGAATTGCAGCTTTTTACCAAGGTGAAATTGCTAAACTCATTATTAAAGAAATGAAAGCACAGGGGGGGTTAATCACTCAAAATGACTTGGCTACTTATCAGCCTGTGATTCGTCAACCGGTTCATGGCACTTATCGTGGCTATGATATTTATGCCATGTCTCCGCCTAGCTCGGGAGGTGTCCATATTTTACAAATTCTAAATATTTTGGAACATTATCATATAAAAGGTTTAGGACATAATTCTGCTGCAACGATTCACTTAATGAGTGAAGCTATGAAACGGGCTTATGCAGATCGCGCTGAATATTTAGGAGACCCTGATTTTGTGAAAGTGCCGATAATGGGCCTCATTGATAAAGATTATGCTGCCCAACTACGCGCTAAAATTACTGCGTCAAAAGCCAGTCTGAGTCAAAATATTTTGCCAGGGACTTGCAGGCTTGACCAAACATCTCCCACCTGTTATCCAGCAAAAATAACTATTCCAAAATCTCATTTTTGCAAACCAACTGTTGAAAGTAATGATACCACACACTATTCCGTGATAGATAAAGCGGGTAATGCCGTTTCCAATACTTATACACTCAACTTTAGTTTTGGTTCTGGCATTGCGGTACCCGGTGCTGGCTTTTTATTAAATAATGAAATGGACGATTTTAGTGCTAAAACAGGTACGCCTAACGCGTACGGATTAGTGGGTGGTTGTGCCAATGCCATTGAACCTCATAAGCGGATGCTCAGCTCAATGTCACCTACAATTGTCTTAAAAAAGGGTAAACCGTTTTTAATTACGGGTAGTCCAGGTGGTTCAAGAATTATTACCACCACGTTGCAGGTGATAATGAATGTGATTGATCATGGTATGAATATTCAAGAAGCAGTGAATGCGGTAAGAATTCATCATCAATGGTTGCCAGATGAAATTCGCGTTGAAGAAGGGTTAAGTTTAGATACATTGCAGCTTTTAGCTAAAATAGGGCATAAAATTGTCTCCAAAAATACGATGGGTGCTGCTTCAAGTATTTTAGTTGAGCAAAGTACTTATTACGGTGCCGCTGATCCAAGAAGGCAAGGCATAGCGTTAGGTTTTTAAACAATTTAATAAGCAATACTATCAAGTTGAATAGCTTGCTGACCATGAATTTCAATACTCACCTGGTTTGGTAAGCAAGCGGTAAAATCGCCAGCCTGTTTTTGCCAACCCGCGTGAATGCAGTATTTATTATGACAGGGAGAGGCAATAAAACGAATTTTTTCTGGCTGTATTTCAATCGTACTTATTCCTTTTTTACCTTGAATGTTAATAAATTTTGGCTTTCCAAGCGCTACCTGTAGAGGAGATTGATTTGGCATTGAAATAACTGCATATTTTTTTACTGTCCCATTACTCCAATAATACCAATATGACCAAACTAGCAAACTGGCAGCAATGATAAGAATGCTTAAGTCGGCGAATGTAATTACTTTTAAATATTGAGTATTAAACATGGTAAACATTAAATAATACAAATCTAAATTGAAGTGAATATGGTCATGCCGTGTACTGTGAATTTATAAAGTATCAAGCATATTGTAGATAAATCTTTATCATCAATAACTCAACAAGCTATTTTACTTTAATATTCGGCCTTCAAGAAAAATAAGATGATGAATTGCTTGAGTTATGAGAAAATACATTCAAAATCAATTAAACTTAGGCGTTAGATTCCGCCATAATTTGAGAAATATGCAAGTAATTCGAAACAAAAACCAAGTTCATATAGTTTAAATATATGAGCATCCAATATTTATTTAAGATTTCAGAGTTTTCAAGTGAGTAATCAGTTCCTTCCTTTTGCATTACCAGCTATTGGTGAAGAAGAAATCCAAGAAGTTGTTGATACGTTGCGTTCAGGTTGGTTGACAACTGGCCCTAAAACCAAACGTTTTGAACAGAACTTTGCAGATTTTATTGGCATTCCGTATGCGCTTGCCGTGAATTCTTGTACTGCGGGGCTACATTTGGCTTTAGAAGCCATTGGTCTTCAAGCTGGTGATAAAGTAATCACGACACCTTATACATTTACTGCAACGGCAGAAGTGATATGCTATTTTGGTGCCGATCCCATTTTTGTCGACATTGATCCGCATACTTTCAATCTAGACCCACAACATATTGCAGAAATTTTGCAAACAACGGCAGATGTTAAAGCCATTATTCCGGTCCATATTGCTGGACAAGCCTGCGATATGGCCGCTATTTTAAAATTAGCGGTACAATATGATCTAAAGGTCATTGAAGATGCTGCCCATGCGTTGCCTACTTATTATCAAGATAAAATGGTTGGAACTTTGGGAGATATCACCGTTTACAGCTTTTATGTCACTAAACCTGTAGCAACTGGAGAAGGTGGCATGATTGTCACTCGTCATGAAGCTTATGCAAATCATATGAGCAACATGCGGTTACATGGCATAAATCGCGATGTTTTTAAACGTTCAGATTCAAATTTGCCCAGTTGGTACTATGAAGTTGTCGCGCCAGGGTTTAAATATAACATGAGTGATCTCATGTCTGCTTTAGGTATTCATCAGTTGGCAAAAGCAAACCAATTTTTGCAACGGCGTACTGAAATTGCAGCACAATATCATCAAGGTTTAGCAGATTTGCCATTAAATTTGCCAGTAACAGCACAAAACAGTACCCATGCTTGGCACTTATATATCATTCAGTTAGCGCTTGAAAATTTAACGATTGATAGAAATACATTTACTCAACAAATGACCCAAGCAGGTATTGGCGTGAGTGTCCATTTTATTCCGTTACATACGCAACCTTATTGGCAACAACGTTATGGATTTCAAACGCAAGATTTTCCAATTGCTTGGGACGTTTATCAACGTGCCGTTAGTTTGCCCATTTATCCTACGATGGCGGACCAAGATGTTCAACGTGTGATTACAACCGTTCGCAAAATTTTAACGAAAGTACAAAAATGAACTATAAACGCATGTTTGACGTTATTTTTGCATTATTAGGCATCCTCTTGCTTGCGCCCATTTTTTTGCTCATTGCCTTATTGGTTAAGTTGGATAGTCGTGGCCCAATATTTTTTTATCAAACTCGAATTGGCCAATTTAATACCCCTTTTAAGATTATTAAATTTCGTACCATGAAGATGGCACAAAAAGGTATAAAATTAACCATTGGTTGCGATGAAAGAATTACGCGAGTGGGTTATTTGTTGCGAAAATATAAATTGGACGAACTACCGCAGTTGATTAATGTTATCAGAGGAGACATGAGTTTAGTGGGTCCAAGGCCTGAAGTGCCAGAATATGTTGCTTTATATCCAGATGGCATCCGTGATTATGTACTGTCTGTCCCCGTTGGCATGACAGATTATGCCTCAATTGAGTTTCGTAACGAAAGCGAGTTGCTTGCGCATTCAGAGCAACCTGAAATAGATTATGTGGAAAAGATTCTACCTATCAAACTGGCTTATCATCAGCAATATGTTAGAGATCGATCTTTATACTTAGATTTTATCTTGATTTTGAAAACATTTAAAAAAGTTATTTTTCATTAAATGTTGCCAGAGAGTTTGAATTGCCAAATTTGAAACCCAAAGTGCGTTTTATTTATAAATTTATCCTAACTTTAGTCACGCTATGTATTTTTATTTATGTTATTTGGTTATATTTGTTTGGACGCCAACCTGACAGTTTTCAACAAACATTCTTTGAGTCTGTCCATTACATCCGAGATGTGAGGCAAATACCACGTCCAATCGTTGCTCACATTTTAAGAGTTGATTTACGTGATCAACGATTAAAATTTTTCGTTACCCCTGGTGAAAAAACAGTTAAGGGTGAAATTCGTGCAATGACCACCAGTGCATTTTTAACCCAATTTAACTTGCAAGTTGCCATCAATGGTAGCTTTTTCTACCCTTTCTATTCTCATTATCCTTGGGATTATTATCCCCATGTCGGCGATTCCGTCAATGTTTTGGGTTTGGCAAGTTCAAGTGGACAAATCTACTCTGAACCACAAACAGGCTTTGTATCTGTTTTTATTTCTAAAAAAAATCAAATTTCGTTTGAATCTGTAGAACAACCAATTGATATGACGCTTTCTGGTCAAAAAATGCTACTCAAACAAGGCAAAATCCTAATTTCTCTTTCAGAAAAAGCTCGTCCTTATCCAAGAACTGCCATTGCCCTAGATAAAAATCATGAAACGTTATTAATGGTTGTTGTTGATGGTAAACAACCAGGTTATAGTGAAGGTGTCACTTTATTTGAATTGGCTAAAATCATTAAATTCTATGGCGGTGAGACTGCATTAAACCTTGATGGAGGTGGCTCCTCAACAATGGTAATTCGAAATATGCAAGGATATCCCCAATTACTAAATTCCCCCAGCCATACTCGTTTACCTGGCCGTGAACGCCCTGTCGCAAATCATTTAGGCATAGCAATCAATGCAAATATGATTAAATAAATTTTATGAGAAAACATATGAAGCGGCATAAGTTGAGATATGAAATTTTTAGTGGTATTTTACCCGCTGAAAACTTCTTATGTTCATACCCAAGTTTACTTCAACCTACAGACTACTTTCATTAATTTGGCTGTTAGTCTCATCTGAATGATTTGCCGTTGGATTTAATTTATTTTCATCTAAATCCTCTGACATTAATAATTTTAAGCGTTTTTGAATGGTATCAGTGATATCTTGAGCTTCTTCATCATTATCAATGACATAAGGAATAAGCATAATTACCAACTCAGTGCGTGTGCTCTCCTTCTTATCTACACGAAACAATTGGCCTAATATTGGAATATCACTCAAGATAGGAACACCTGTTGTACCCTCTGTTTGGGAATTAGAAATTAATCCACCTAATAGGACTGAATGACCATCCTTTAGTGTTAATTCTGTGGTAATTTTACGGTTGAACACCGCAGGAGAATCAATGTCACTAGTGGTATTTGGCCGAGATTCACTCACTTCTTGACTTACAATTAAATCCACCCGACGGCCAGCATAAATTGTTGGCTGAATATTAAGCAATGTCCCTGTTTTTCGATATTGAATTTGTTGAGTAATACCTGAAGTACCGCCTTGTGAAAATTCAGGGGTATTAATTTGGCTGGTCAACGTTGGAATTTCGGTAGCGACTTCAATGGTGGCTTGTTTACCACTGCGTACCATTAAACGTGGGGTTGATAAAATGGTAGCACGGTTATTGCTGGCAAATAAATTTAGCACGGCCCGTACATCCCCAGCGTTACTTAAGGTATAAGTTAAACCATCTCCAGCAATGCCCAATCCTTGGCTGCCACCTTGACCTTTTTGGGTACTTACAATGCCGTCTAACCCGCCTAAATTAGCATTATTGATTACCCATTCAATACCCCGTTTATCCTCATTAGATAAGGTAATCTCAGCTACTGTGGCTTCAATTAATACTTGCTTTGCTGGTTGATCCATACTTTGCAATATCGGTAAAATACGCGCCCATTGTTCATTATTACCTAAAAAAATAAGAGAATTACGATCGACATCGACAACAAAGCTAGCCCCAGTACGTTGTGCAGATCCAACAATTCTAGCCAATAAGCCATTAAGTAACCCACCTAAAGATTGGGCCGCAGTATTTTTAACAGGGTAGATGAATAATCCCATTTCCTTATCTTTTTTATTTAATTTATCAAGTTGTCTTACCCACGCTTGAATATGGTCTAAAACCGTTTGACTGTTGGCAAAAACTAATAAAATATTATGTTTATCAATGGGCATAAAAATGGTACTTGACTGCACCATATTCTGACTTACTGAATAGCCTTCATTACCCAAAATATTTTGTAACAAAGCAGTTAATTCACTAGGGGCTAAAAAGGCAGGTTCAATTCTTAGACTATACCGACCCCTCATAATAGGATGATCTAAGGTATTAATCGCTTTTGCAGCTTGAGTTACTATTTCAGGCGGCCCAATCAAAATAATAGCATTACGTAAAGAATCTTCTTCAATTCTTAAATCTTTCTGACCTTCATAAGCCCGTCTAATCCAACCAGTAATTTGAGTATGATGCACTGCTTTTAATGGGATAAATTGAAAAATTGGGCGATGGGAAGGGGGCACTTCTGGTAACGCTAACCCATTGATAATCATTGAGGGAATATCTTTTTGTTGTGGATTAGCCATAACAAATCGCAGTAAATCACCCTGGGCTTGAATGCCAATACCATAATTCTTTAATACTTGGCGTACAGTATGATAAAGTTGTTTGGGCTTTTGAGGTTGTGGGATTCTTAAAGTTACTAACTCTTGTTTATTTTGTATTTGTTGATCAATCTGAAAAGGAATATTTAATAAGCTCCCAAATACTTCATTGATAAAAGCGGATAAAGGCAAACCTTCTAAATTAATACTCATGGCATTATTTCTGTCAAAAGCAGGCGTGTAATCGTCAGAGGCCAAAGGAATAATAGAAGGTCGTGAGGGTGAACCAGGTGCATAGCTAAAACGAGTTTGTGGCGCTGGAGAAGATTGCAAGTTGAGGGCTTCAGAAAGAGGAGGTGGTTCAACAGGTTCACGTAAAGGTTTAGGAAAAAAGGGTAAATCCAATTTTTGTTTTTGAGGATGAGCACAACTTGCTACAAATAAAACCAGTAAAATGAACCCAAGTAATTTAAGAAAAGTTTGCATATTAGAAAATCATGTATTAAAAAAGGTGAGTTGGCTTTAAGTATAAAGTACAACGAAGGAAAAGTGATTACTGCGTTTCGTATAGAAAGATCACCTGAATCTCTTGATCTGCTTGTTTTACAGTGACAGAATCAGCATGAATAGAAACTAATTGTAAGCCATTGGGTAAAGTTTGATTCAAAAAATAAGCGTTTGTTTTTTTCATATCTTTATTTAAGAATAATGCATAACTCCCTTGGCGTTTACGCACAAGACCAACTAATTTCAATTTGATCTGAGCTGCTTTTAGCTCTTTTTCTGCAGCATCAAGTTCGGCACCTGTCAGGGTTGCAGTTGAGGATGTTGTCGCGTCTGCGCCCCAAGGTTGTAATTTTCTCAACTTAGAATAAAGTTCTTGAATCTTCTTGGAAGAAATAGACAATTCAGGTAATTGCCAATTGCTTTCTAATCCCTCAGGAATTTCATTTGCCGTAGGTGGTTTAAACAGCCAAAAAGCAGCGCCACTGCTGACACTGCTTATTGCTAATAACATAATAATTAGTTTTACCATTTAACGCGCTAGTATGGTTAATTTTTGTCCCAATCGCAGAGGCTGCCTTTTAGGGATTTGGTTCCAATGAGAGAGTTTATCAATACTTACTTGATAAGCTTGTGCAATTGCCCACAGACTATCCCCTGAACGAACAGTATGGGTAATTTTTTGTTTATTCTGTTTAGAAGGCGTTGTAGAAGCTACTTTTCTTTTAGTACTTGGCACTTTAATCGCCTGCCCAATCTTTAAACGCCGACTATTTGCTTTACTGTTCAATTGGCGTAATGTTGAAATGGTTGTGCCATGTTCTTTAGCAATTTGTTTAAATGTGTCCCCTTTACGAATCCGATGAGTTTTGTAAACCTGTTTTTCTACAGGGCGGATACTGTGTTTAGAAGAAATATTCTTAAAGGCCAATTGCTTACCTGTACTTGGTACCTTAATGGATTGCCCAATATTAAGTCGCCAACTATTAGCATTCTTATTGAGTTTATTCAACATTGAAATGGTTATGCCATATTTATTGGCAATAATTTTAAACGTATCTCCTTTACGCACACGGTGAATTTGATATGCAGATTTTTCTCGTTGTTTTTGAGTATGGGATGTTTTTGAACGCATTTTTGCTGTCTGCTTATCTGTATGATAAGACACTTTTTTAGGTAACAAATCATGACCATTACTTGCGACCAACTGATGTTCAAAGGTTTTTGCTTTTTCTACCGGTACAGCTAAACAATGTGGACCTTTAGGGGCAGTGGCATAACGACGATAACCAGGATTTAAATGTTTAATATCCTTTAAAGATATACCCACCATTTGTGCGGCGACGGATAAATCTATTTGTTGACCAATTTCAATTTGAGCAAAATAAGGTTCATTGTCAATTTCATGTAATTGAATACCATAAAACTCAGGATCACCTATAATTCGGGCAATAGCTAATAATTTCGGTACAAATTCTCTTGTTTCTTTTGGCAAATCTAATGACCAATAATCGGTTGGCATACCTCGGGCGCGATTACGTTTGATGGCTTTCAGTATATTGCCTTCACCATAATTATAAGCAGCCAAAGCGTTCAGCCAATCCCCATCAAAAAACTGATGTAATTTTTGTAAATAAGTGAGTGCAGCATCCGTTGAAGCCACAATATCACGTCGCCCATCGTACCAAGCATTTTGTTTTAAGCCAAAATTTCTACCAGTGCCAGGTATAAATTGCCAAATACCGGCTGCACGACTGGAAGAAACAGCCAAAGGCTCATAACGGCTTTCAATGGCAGGGAGTAAGGCTAGCTCAGAAGGCATGCCTCTTTTTTCAACTTCTTCTACAATATGGTATAAATAAGGGTGAGCCTGAAGGGAGATTTTTTTAAAATATCGAGGAGATTTGCTGTATTTTTGGACAGCCTTTTCTATTTTAGAGTCATCTTGCAGATAAATACCGTAACCATCACGAAGACGACACCATAAGTCTTCATCTGATGGAATTTTCTTATGTTTTTCGTCTTGATAAGCTATCTTTTCATAATGACCAGCTTCATTTTCTACTTCTTCATATAAATCTTCTATCACGCTTTGGTACATAAGCGCTTGGGAATTGAGAGAGGTATATAATTCTTGTTTAGACAGTGCAAATAGTTGATTTGCGGTTGTTTCTTTTTTAGAAGGTGCGAGGTTACAACTCACAGCATAAAAAATTGTAATGGTCACTAATAAAAATGTTTTTAGCTTAGTCAAAACTTGTTCATTCATAAGCGTGGTCCTTGTTGTCCTTCTATTTATTTGAGCATATGGAACAATAAACAATCATACATTAGCATTTATTTGGGGGAACAACCTACTTATTTTAAAGTAACTATTTTACTGATTTCAATCACTCTTTACAAAGGTACTTTGAGATAAATTAGATTGGCATATTAATTCTATTTTAAAATCAATAAGTTCAAATGGTTAAAAAATAAAATTAAAGCAAAAACTGAAGTATAAATTGTTGATCTTTAGTCATAGACCATGGCACTAAAGTTTCTATCTTTTTTGACCATACATCTGACAGTTCAGCATTTATTCAGTTAAAAACGCTGAATTTTAAACTAAATCATCCAACATTGATGTTTTGGATTCCACCAGCCTGTCCTTTCTTAAATTTAATGGTTATAAAATTGGGGAACAATAAACTGTATTTCTGTTTACACCCTATTCATAGTACCAACTTTCTCCTTTAGTATATTTGTTTTATTATTAGCTTTGGAATTAAAGTTGCTACATAAAATTTGTCTAGTCAATCCCTACTGAGGCTTACGCTGTGACTGTTATGGTAAAAAATAAATCTTCTCGTTATCACCCCCGATATGTCAATTTTTTCAATACTTGTCAATCTTTATTTTGTATTATTGGTTTTGAAGGCAAATTTCGGCAACTCAATCCTGCTTGGGAAAAACTATTGGGCCGCCATACAGAACAGCTTATCAATACGATTTATTTAGATTTAGTACATCCTGAAGATAAGGAATTGACTCGACGTCACATCGATCAGCTTTGTTTAGGCTCAAAATCTGTCATTTTTACAAGCCGCTTTTTACACCAAGATGGCTCTTACCGAAATATTTTATGGCAAGCAACCCTCTCCCCTGTTGAATATGCATTTTATGCTTCTGGCATTGATATTAGCCAACATAAAGATAATATACAGCTGTTACCCAACTGCGATACCAGATTAAGCTGTGATACTGAATCTGAATTAATGGATGATAAAATTAAAAAATTGCCACAACAATTAAAAACATTTAAGCATATTGTTGAAAATGCGCGAGAAGCCACCTTTATTTGTACTTTAGAAGGGCAATTAATTTTTATTAATAAAGCCTGTGAAAAATTATTAAGACACCCCTTACAAGATGCGGTAAACCATCATTATCAAGATTATTTTACACCGCCAACAGCTACCATGTTTAATCATGAAATTATGCCTAAACTTAGACAAAGTGGCCAATGGGAAGGTAGCTTAGAAATTATTAATCAAACAGGCAGGCAATTTTTTGTCAATATTTGTTTTAATCTCGTCAATGATGAAAATGGACAACCTTTTTATTATTTTGCCCTATTACAAGATATAAGTTCTCAAAAAATATTGGAAATCAACCTTCGTTATAAACACGAACTATACGAAATGATCTTTCAAAATACGCCTGTCGCAATTACCTACAAAGATACCCAAAATAATATCATGCATGCAAATGCTTATGCGGCGCAAGCATTTGGTATTCCTTTAGAACGGCTACGTGGCTTACCTGTTGAAGAATTGGTGCCAGAATATGCTAATCAGTATTATTCAGATGACTTAGAAATTATTAATAGTGGAGAACCTAAATTAGGCATTATCGCTAATTTTTTAGGACGTTACTGGCAAGTTGATAAATACCCATATAAAAATTCAGAAGGAAGCATCTTAGGCGTACTTGAATTTTCTGTTGATATTACAACGCGTATTCAAGCACAAGAAACCATGCGCTCAGAAAAAGCAGTGGCATTATATGAAAGGCTGCAATACGAAACCATTTTTAATATGGCGCCCATGATTATCATGTATAAAAATCGGCATAATCGTATTTTGCGCATTAATGAATATACTGCCAAACTTTTCGATATTCCTGCTGAACAACTAGCAGGCATTTCTATGCGGGACCTTTTAGAAGAATATAGAGAGCAACATTATGTTGATGATTTAGAAGTCATTCATTCTGACGAACCTAAATTAGGGGTATTGGAACAATATGCAAATCGCTATTGGCAAGTTGATAGAATTCCTTATCACGACACAGAAGGTAAAATTTTAGGTGTCCTTCTATTAGGTGTTGATATTACCGAACATGTGCATATGGAACATACTTTACAGCAAAGCCAATACCGTTTGCGCCTATCCATCGAAAATTTACCCGTACTCGTGAATGCGATGGATAAAAATTTCAACTTTGTGTTGTGGAATCATGAATGTGAGCGGGTAACTGGTTATCGAAAAGATGAAATTGTGGGAAATCATCGAGCTTGGCGATTACTTTATCCCAACGTGAAAATTCGCAAGGAAATTTTGACTACAGGTAAATCCATGTTGGAAAAATACGGTGGATTCCGTTGTTGGGAATTGGAAATTGTTTGTAAAGATGGTTCCAAAAAAACTATTGAATGGTCAGCTTCAAGCGAAGTTAAAATTGCTGACTTTTTCCTATTTGTAGGCCAAGAAACAACTGATCGTGAATCAGCTTTGCGCCAATTATGTGAAAATGAAGAAAGATTACGCTTATTAGTTGAAAACATGCCTGTCATGCTCAATGCATATAACGGTGATGGGCAGTTTATTATGTGGAATCGTCAATGTGAAAAAGTAACTGGCTACAAAATGGATGAAATGATTGGTAGTTCAAAAGCACTACGATTTTTGTACCCTGAACCTGAGCAATATGCCAAAATGCAGCAAAAACTGGTGCGTGTAGAAAATTACCATCAATACGAAACTGAATTAACTTGCAAAGATGGTAGTAAAAAATATATTGCCTGGTCATGTGTCTCCAAACAATTCCCTATTCCTGGTTGGCATAACTGGATGATTGGTGAAGATGTTACTGCATTTAAGAAAATGCAGGAATTCTTTGTTAAAAATAATGCCTTACTCTCTACGGCTGTCGATAATATTAATATCGGCATTTGTGTCACGGATGCCAGACAACAAATCGTTTACACCAACCATGCCTACTGTGCGATTTATGGTTACACAGAAGAAGAGTTGCTCAACCAACCATTAAATACCGTGGTGGCTATGATGGCGATGAGTAGTAAAAGTTTTGTATTTCGGCACTATTTCAGTTTTCTTGCAGGCGCACATGGTCATTCAGTCACAGAGTCTTTAGCGATAGAACGTCGGGATGATAGTATCGTCAATGTGCAACTTGCTGCCCATCGGATGACTGAAGTTGAAGATACAAAACGTCAAACTTATGTGATTTGGACAGTGACTCAACTTAATATGGCGTAGGTATTGAGTTAAAACGAAGATAATACTTGCTTATTTTTACAATGGATGGTGGTACATAATTGTGGATGTTACTTAAACTAGACCAAAGCTTCTTCATATCATTGTTATAGTAAAATTCCTATAAACATATACCATGATATGGAGTAATGAATAATACCAAATGAATAATAGTAAAGATTTAAGAGAGCGCGTAGTGAAATTTGT
>JADGDF010000324.1 GCA_016745055.1 Thiotrichaceae bacterium
AATTAACCTGGCAGTTTAATCAAGCCAAAGTAGGGTGCGTCTCACGCACCTTTATTTTGTTTTGTGTATTGCACCAATTTTGGTGCGTAAGACGCATCCTACCTGGTTGCCAGGTCTGTAGTTACAAACCAACACAATAAGGGCTAATTATGAAAACGATATCTAAATTTGCGATTGCAGCTTCGCTGGCATTGGCAACTTTACCTAGTTTTTCTTGCGAAGAGGAAGACAAGGTCGACTTGAATACTGCAAATGTTCCTGAATTGAAAACCTTGCAAGGTGTAGGCAAGAAGAAAGCGGAAGCTATTGCGCAGTACAGAAATACCGCAGGTTTATTCCAAAGCACTTATGAAACCACCCTGGTTTACGGTATTGGAGATAAATTGTTTGAATCCAATGAACCTTGTTTAAAAGTAACGTTTCCTGAAGCTTCTGAAGTGGCTAATGAAGAAAAAGAGCAAACAAATCAATAATTTCTAAGAATTTTCTTGAATACTTGGTCCGAACGTTTTAAGGAACTGACATGGATAAAGACAAAAAGGTAGTTGAATATACCGTCTACATTGGCCTAGCTAACTCCGGTAAAACAGGAATGGTTAAGCAAGATTGTTACGCCTCTAAAAACGGCGCATTCATCTCCGGCCTAGATTCGTTAACCGATTGGTTTGCCAATGTGCGATTTCAAGATTGGAAAGCGAGCAATGAGTTACCTAAGGGCACTATTGCTGACAATATTCCGATATATGTGGATTTTCTAAGAGAAGAAAGCGTCCAATTATTTGTGGATAACGCAGATCGGGTATCGGGTCGCAAGGCAGAGGCTTTAAAACAATTTTTAATCGCCGCCCTAATGCGGTATTAACTTGTCGAGATATTAATCAGTTGCCCACGGCGATTCGCGGCCTGGTGTTAGATATGCCAAACAAGATTATTCGATTAAAAAACAATCAGTTACCAGGATATGTGGATTTAACCAATCTCTTATTTATAGGTTTGATTGTAGCCAGTCTTTTTGTGGACTCGCATATTCGCCCGACCTTACTCATTGCGGGATTAATGTTATTACGCAACTCAAGAGGAGTTAAAAAGACATGAGATTTTTGCAAAATAAATTTTGCACTCCACTCGGAGTAATGAAGATTTGGCTAATTGGATTGCAAATTTTAATTTGCCAAACTGCCACGGCCCAAAGCTTTTTCCAGCAGGGTAAAGTGTTTGAATTGCCAGGCTTTTTAGAGCTAGAAGAGGCTGAAATTACAGAACCCAATATTGTGGGTATTGACATGGATTTCTTGTTTGGCCAAGTGGCTCATTGTATTCCACAAAAGTCTAAGTTCAAGTTAGAAATCAATTTAGTGGGTCGGTTTAATAGCAGCAGCACCCTGTTGTTTGACGAAAACCAAGTCGGTAGCACAGGCCGCACTTACGTGGGTATTACTGCCAAAATTCTCTTGTTCAGTTCTATCAAGATTGAAAGGCAAATCAATTGGGAAATGGGTATTCGGGAAAAAGCGGCCACGCGTATTGGCAAACTCACCGATTTTGTCGTTAAG